>JAGHDS010000161.1 GCA_021159845.1 Anaerolineae bacterium | reverse complement strand
CTATATGGCATTATACCAGAACGCATGTTCCATGTCAAGCTCGAATGGAGATGGAGATTGGTCGATAGTCCTCCTCCTGGCCCTGGGGGCTAGTTGATGGATACAGGGAGGCTGGTATAGGGCGCTTGTGCATCCGGTCTAGATGGGGCAGAATAGTATGTGCCTGTTAGAGAACGTCGTTAGGAGGATCCTAGCTACGATGAATGGATTGCGGCGCCTTCCGTTTTATGGCTTCCTCGGCCTGGGCCTTATCGCGGCCGGGTGGCCGTTGTCCTGGCTCAGGCCGAATAGCCTGGAGTTCCTCTCTCATCACGCCTTCCTGCTCCTCTGGGTGGGCTATATCCTCGTCGTGGATGCCCTGGTGTACGTTCGTAAAGGCACGTCGCTTTGGCACCGGAACCGGAAGTGTTTCTTGGGACTGTTCGCCATCTCGGCCCCCGCATGGTGGCTGTTTGAGTTCTTCAACCATTACCTGCGGAATTGGGAGTATATCGGCACGGGGGAATGGAGCGGGCTCTCTTACTTTCTCACGGCTACGATCCATTTCACCATCGTGACGCCTGCCCTGTTAGAGGCAGCCGAGTTATGGGGAACAGCTCAGTGGATTCGGCAATTGTCCCCAGGGCTACGCGTGAGTGATACACCACGCGCTCTTACCAACGCGATCCTGGTGGGAATCATCGCCATTGTAGCGGTCATCACGGTGCCACGCTATGCCTTCCCTCTGGTATGGCTCTCCGTGTATCTGATCCTGGACCCGATTAACCATCTGCGCGGCCGCCCCAGTCTTGTCGAGCATCTACGCGAGGGCGATTGGCGGCCAGCTATTGCCCTCTGGTTGGGCGGGTTGACATGCGGTTTCTTTTGGGAGATGTGGAATTTCTACGCTCTCCCCAAGTGGGTTTACCATGTGCCGTTTGTCGACTTCTTCCATGTTTTCGAGATGCCCATCCTGGGGTATGGGGGATACCTCCCGTTTGCCATGGAGGTTTACGCACTTTATCAGTTCGCACTTGACCTGTTGGGGATTCCTGCTGCCGACTACGTGCGTCTAGTCGATGAGGCTGCCGGGCCGATCCGTCGACGTCCTCGGGTCAGAAAAGGATGTCCTGCCACGTCCGAGGGGCGAACGCCGCGCGTGGAGAGGTGAGCCCCAGGTTAATACGCACGATCGTGCGGGCCAGCTCTGGGTGACGAGCACCCTTTCGGATCAAGATGTCCAGCGCTCTTCGGCCCATAGCCAGTCGAAGCAGGGAGCGCATCCCTCGGAAGAGGGCGGCGAATCGCCTGTGTAGCTCGCGCTCATATCGGCACAACATGACTGTGAAGTGATCTCCGAGATGGTGTAGCGCCTCGTTCGCGATCTCTGCTGCCAACAGCCCACTTTCGATCGCCAGATCGATGCCCTCCCCGGTTACCGGGTTGACCAGTCCGCATGCTTCGCCGATGACCATCACATTTTCCTGGACCACCGGATGACTTGGGAAGTCGGTGCGTAGTGGGTATCCCTTAATCGGGGTTGCCCGGTGCGCCCGGCGTAGTCGATCTCGCAGAAGAGAGTGTCCATTGAGGAGGATGGATAGTAGGCGGGTGGTGAAAAGAGGGCGCCCGTGACCTGTAGGAAACAGCCCAACCCCGACGTTGGCACGTCCGTCCCCCACGGGAAACAGCCACGCGTAGCCTGGTCGCAGTCGACGGTCGAAGTAGAACTCGAACGCATCTTTGGGGTCCTGGAGGCCATCCCAATACGCTCGCGCTGCCGGCACCATGGAAGGCACGTGGTTTAGAAACCCAAAGGCACGTAAGAGCGACAGATGAGCGCCCGTAGCCAGGATAATCAATCGGGCATGCAAGGTGATCCGTTCGCCATTTCGTCGCCCGAGCACCACTTGGGAGCCATGATCGCGTCGGGGACCAGTGACCTTGCAACCGGATAGAAAGCGAGCTCCCTGGCCGATGGCGTGTTGACGCAGCAGGTCATCCAGATACAGCCGGGGAATGATCAACCCGTAAGGGGGAAGTTCATCGAGGTAGTCGGCGAAACGTATGTGAAGTTGGTAACCCGAGGGAGAGATGAGCCGGGCGCCTGTCACGCGATGGGCCCGCGCGGCTACCTGGTCTAGTACTCCCAGCGTTCGCAACGCAGCGATGGCTCGAGGTGTCAGCCCATCGCCGCACGTTTTTTCGCGCGGGAAGTGGGCCTTGTCGACCAGGAGCACGTCCCAGCCCTCTTGAGCCAGTCGGGTCGCGGCCGCGCTGCCCGCCGGCCCCGCTCCCACAATGAGTACATCGGCGTTTAAAAGATCAGCCATCGTGGTTTTGTACGTCTATGTATGAGAGACGTCCCGATTTGCCACAATCGTTATCAGTGTCGGTTGTGTTATCCGACGGAGTTCTGCGGTGGAGATTCGTACCAATGTGTGGTCGTCACCGCCGCCGCCGTAGACGCTTTCCTGATCGAGTACGCCAGGGTCCATGAGCACTGGTAGTGGACTGCACAGGCCAAACGGGGGTACACCGCCAGCGGGGTATCCGGTCAGCTCCAGCACCTCGCCCGGCGACGCCATGCGCACTCGCTTGCGGTTGACACCGAAGTGTGTCGCCAGCCGGCGATAACTCACCCGGGCGTCTCCGTTGGCGATGACCAGGTGAGGTTGGCCGTCGATCAGGAAGACCAGGGATTTGATGATCTGCTCGGGCGCACACCCGACCGCTCTGGCTGCTGCGGCCACGGATGGCGTCTCACGCGGTGGTCTCACCAGATCGGCATCAATGCCGTGTTCCTTGATGTATCGCGCCAGATCCTCCGGAGTGCGGGCGCTTCCCTCTCCCATTTTCCGCCTTCGTCTTTCGTCCATCGTCTGTCGTCCGTCAATCCGCCGGCCCCACGTTCACCACACAGTCATGGAACGTCGCCCCACCACCCATGTCGGCCAGGGCTTGGGAGGTCACGAAGTTCACGTTTCGCCTGCCGGGGCTGAGCTTGGACCACCAGACACTGGGGGTCATGCATACACCGGGGCGTACGTCCTCGGTCACCCGGGCGCGGGCGAGGAAGTCCCCGCGCTCGTTCCAGACGCGCACCATCTGTCCATCCTTAACGTCCCGGCGCGCGGCATCGTCGGGGTGTATCCATAGGACTGGCTCTCCCTCGCGTCGTAGTAGCCGTTCCACATTGGCGAAGCTGGAGTTGAGAAAGTAATGAGCGGACGGCGAGACCAACAGCAGTTCCCCGTCTCCCCCCTTGGGATAGGAGCTCTTCTCCCAGTTGGGTGGCGTGTACGTGGGAAGAGGATCGTATCCGTCCTGGGCCATGCGTTCGCTATAGAGCTCGCATTTTCCGGAAGGGGTAGGGAAATGCCCGTTGGCGAAGGGGCGATAGAGCTCGGGCAGGTTCAGCCGCACGAAACCATGCTCCTGCAATCGCTCGAGGGTCACGCCAGCCAGCTCTGGCGCATCGCTTTCCAGCGCCTGTCGAATGATCGTAAGATCATCGTCCTGAAAGCAAGGGTCGTCGAATCCCATACGTTGGGCCAGCAGGCGGAATATCTCGCTGTTGGGCTTGCTCTCGCCCAGGGGGGCGATGGCGGGATGGTTGAGGGCCAGGTAATAGTGGCCGTAAGGCTTAACCAAGTCCCAGTGTTCCAGTTGCGTGGTGGCCGGCAGCACGATGTCCGCGTAGTCGGCCGTGTCGGTCTGGAAGTGCTCCAGCACCACAGTGAAGAGGTCCTCTCGGCTCAGTCCTTTGTGCACCGCGGCCTGGTCGGGGGCGACGGCGGCCGGGTTGCTGTTGTATACGACTAATGCCTTGATGGGGGGATCATCCATCTCGTTCAGGATGCGGCCCAGCTCCACCATGTTCACCGCGCGGGTGTCCCGTGGACGGAGATCAGGGCGCTCCAGCTTCTGATCGTTGAGGGGGAACGCTCCGCTCGTGGAGAGGAGCAGCCCGCCGCCCACGTCTCGCCAGGCGCCCACCAGCGCGGGTAGACAGGCGATGTTTCGCACGGCCATGCCGCCGCCCGCGTGGCGTTGCAGCCCGTAGTTGATCCGGATCACCGCCGGGCGCGTGGTCGCGTACTCACGGGCAAGTCGTGTGATGGCATCCGGAGCTAGCCCGGTGATGGCAGCGGCGCGCTCGGGCGACCACTCCATCACCCGCTCTCGTAGCTGATCTCCTCCGAAGCAGTGTTCCTCGATGAACTCCCGGTCTTCCAGCCCCTCCCGGAAGATCACGTGCATCATGGCCAGTGCCAGCGCGCCATCGGTCCCGGGCAGGATGGGGAGCCACCAATCGGATGCGCGAGCCGTCCTCGTGCGCACCGGGTCAATGCATACCACTTTCGCCCCATTCTTCTGGGCTTCTCGGACGAAGGGCCATAGGTGGACATTGGTTGTGAGGAGGTTGGCTCCCCAAAGGATGATATAACGAGCGTGGGCGAACGCCTCGGGCGGCGTGCCGCGCGCAGCTCCGAGCGTGTAGATCAGCCCTGTGAAGCCTGCGTCGGAGCAGATGGTACGCAGCAGCCGGGTGGCGCCCAGACGGTGGAAGAAGCGCCGGTCCATCGATTGGCCCTGGACGACCCCCATAGTGCCGGTATAGGAGTAGGGCAGTATAGCCTCCGCCCCATACCGCTCGATGATTTCTTTCAGACGTTGGGCGATCTCGTCCAGCGCCTCGTCCCAGGTGATGCGCTCGAAGCGTCCCTTGCCCTTGGCGCCCGTCCGGCGCAGAGGGTGGAGCAGTCGTTCTGGATGGTAGGTGCGCTCCAGGTAGTGGTTCACCTTGGTGCACAGGAAGCCGCGCGTGATCGGGTGATCTTCGGCGCCGCGCAGACGAATGGCGCGACCTGTCGTCCGATCCACCGTGACGATCCAGGCGCACGTGTCGGGGCAGTCGTGTGGGCATACGCCTCGGACCTCGACGAGGTCCTCTTGGCGGCTGGGGAAGGCCATCCTACTGGTTGGTATGCTCACGAAGGATCTCTCCTGGCGTCTTCCGCCCCCGAGCCGTACGATCGAAGTCCGTGTCAAAACTGACGATGGTGAGGTCCCATCTCTCAGCCGCCACGTACTGGTACGCATCATCGAAATCCAGGTTAAAACGGCGCATGGCCTGAATCACGGATTGGATCTCGATTGGATCCAGGTGCAGTAATGTCACTGCTCCATCTATGAAGGCATCCCTGGTGAACCGCCATAGGGCTTCATCGCGATCCAGCCTGGTGAGGATAATGCCGATGGAATGATAAGTGAGATCCGTCATGAAGAGATGTTCAGTGGAGACATGGTCTAAAAAGCTCTTCACCTCTTCCGTCCGTTTCTGGTCAAGCAAGCGTTCCAGCCAGACATTGGTGTCTATCAGGTGCATCAGGTTCAGTCTCCGCGCCACTCTAGCGCTTTTTTCTGCAGCTCTAAAGAGGTGTACTGGTCGCGATAATCCCTTAACGCTCCAGCCCAATCCTGTCGGAGCTTTCTCCCGCGTTTGAGCGCTCGTTTTTGGATGAGAAACTCCATGAAATCTATGACTTCTTGTTGAAGGTCGTGTGGAAGCTCCTGGAACATCTCCTCAATCCTTCTCATGCTCTGCCTCCTGTTTATCCTTTGTGCTCCATCAGCCAGCGCCGGGCGAGTTCTGCCAGCATGGCTGTCCCCACGGGCAAGGCATCCTCATCGATGTCGAACGTCGTGCTGTGGCCAGCGCGGATTGGCCCTCCGGGTGTGCGCACGCCCAGCCGGAAGAAGCAGCCGGGGGCCGCTTGTGCCATGAAACTGAAGTCCTCGGCTCCCATGCTCACAGGAGCGTCGTGCACGTGATCGGAGCCCAGCATCGTTTCCGCCACTTGCCGCACGAAGGCGGCGGCCTTCACGTTGTTCACGGTGGGGGGATACCCTGGCTTGATCTGCAAACGGTAGTCGCCACCCAAAGCACGGGCTACCTCCCCCGCGCGCTCGATCTCCCGCCAGAGCGTCTGGCGCGTCTCCTCGGTCAAGCTGCGGATCGTTCCCTTCAAGTCCACCTGATCACAGACGATGTTTTCCTTCATCCCACCCTGGATCACGCCGATGGTGATCACGCCCGGGTCCATAGGGTCCAGCTTCCGGGAGACGATCTGATGAATCGCCTGCACGACGTGGGCGGCCAGAACGATCGCGTCCACACCGCGGTCTGGATGGGCGGCGTGAGCTGCCTGTCCCAGCACGCTCATCTCGAAGGCATCCGCGGCGGCCTGGATCGGCCCGGGCCGCACGCCGATCGTCCCGACTTCGGAGTCGGTGTCCACGTGTAGCCCGAACACCACATCGACGCCCTCCAGCGCTCCCTCTTCCACCATACGCAGCCCTCCGGACTTTCCCTCTTCATCCTGTCCCTCCTCGGATGGCTGGAAGAGCAGTCGGACCTGGCCGGGCAGCGAATCCTCGATGTCCTTCAGCAGCATGGCAGCGCCTAACAGCATGGCCGTGTGAGCGTCATGGCCGCAGGCATGCATCTTCCCATCCTCTTGGGAGCGATAGGGCACATCATTGGCCTCCTGGATGGGCAGCGCGTCCATGTCGGCCCGCAGGGCAACCAAGGGGCCATCTCCCCGCCCGATCGTGGCGACTACGCCGGTCTTTGCAATCCCCGTCTCGTAGGGGATGCCGAGCTCGGAAAGAGTTTGGGCGATCTTAGCTGCCGTTTGGTGCTCCTGGAACCCCAGCTCGGGATGCATGTGGAATTCCCGGCGCAGTGCGCGGATACGCTCGTGTATGGCATAGGCTTGTTCTAACATGTTGGAAGGTCCTCCATGATGGGTTGGTGATCTCTATATGATCCTCGTTGACGTGTGCCGTACCGCTCCAAAAGCTTCCGGCGCGATATCCAGAATTCCCCGGGGCGGAGCCTGCTCAGACGCTTGCTGTTTAGGCTACCTGGATTGAACGCCCAGATCAGCCCCCATCGATACACTCGGTGCCAGAAGTCAACGAACCGTCCAGTCAGCCCGTGCGGTGACCGATGGTCGAGCAGGTCGAAACCCCAGTGACGCGCCGCGCTGGCCAGTTGATCGAATTCGTCTCCGCTTCCAAAGGCCAGGTCTCCTCGGAAAGCTTTGACATGGCGGAAGCGGGGCTCTGCTTCCACGTAGGTTGCCAGACATTGCAGAGAACGCTCCATTTGACGCTGAAAAGCCAGTGCCCAGGCCAGGTTGGGACCTTCGGGTGGCATCGGTGGGACGCGTTCGTTCCAAAGATGCAGTTCGCCGACGTAATCGCCCCTATGGATTGTAGTGCCGTCAGAGAGTGTGATCTCCTTCCCGCTCTTGGCCAGGGCAAGGCGGAGGATGCAATCCTCTTCCTCAGTAAATTCATGGATATGGTAACATCGACGAAGTAAACCGTCCAGACTGCGTATGCCCTTTTCCAACAGGGCTGGCAAGCCTCTGCGCTGGGACCGACGTAGTGGCTTCAGGCGGCCGTCCCGGGTGACCAGGAAGCTCTCTCCCCGCCATGTGACTTTTCGTCCCATTGCACCCGCGCACCAGACCAGGGCGCTCAGCATGTCTCGTATGGGCAACAGCAAAAGCCATCTGCGGGATTCCCTGTCGTTGGTGTAGTGTGTCACCCGCCAGGCGACCAGCCACCGCAGCAGGAGGGAGACGACCAGTACGTGTTGTCCCTCGGCAGAGAACCCACTAACGAGGGCGAATACCGTGGCCAGCGGTGTGGTGAACGTCAGGAGCATTCCGGGGAATTCCATCGGCCGGCTGACGCGAGCACAGCGAATCCAGCGTACCTCCCTATCCCACTGGTCGCGAAACGTGGTGGCCCCCAGCACACTTCTTACGATGTAATCGGACAGGTACACCTTCAACCCCAGGGCGGCGACCCTGGTGCCCACCTGGTAGTCGTCGGCCAGGTAGTCGGTGACGGCCGCGAACCCGCCGATGCGTGCCAGTGTGTCTCGTCGCAGCGCCAGAGTGGCCCCCAGAGCGAAGCGCATATCCAGGAACTTGCGGGCGATCAACACCGAGGGCAGGAAGGTAACTCCCATATGTAGGGCTTCCAGGCGGGCGGTCAGGCTCAATGCCGCCTCTCCTCGGTAGAGGCAGGTAACCAGACCGATGCGTTCATTGGCTAGGGGGGCTACGACTCGCCGTAGATATTCTGGTGTCACCCGGATGTCGCTATCGCTGACGACCAGCGTGTTGTGGCGCGCTTCGAGAGCCAGAGTGTGAAGCGTGCTGGCCTTGCGGTTCGTGCCGATGACTGGCGTCACGATCAATCGGATGTCGCGCTGTGGGCAGTCTTGCTGCAGACGCTTGATAACGGGTATGGCTGGATCGGCTGGGTCGGCCACGCCAAAAACCAGCTCGAAATCCGGATAATCCTGTTGACAGAAGCTGATGAAATTCTCGTAGGCTTGAGCATCCAGCCCCTTTACCGGTTTCAAGATGGAGACAGGGGGTGTGAAATCATCGGGCAGCTCGGGGCGACTTCGGAAGAAAGCCCGTACATGCCACCACGCTACCAGCCAGTATACCCAACTGGCGAAGGTAAGGAGTGATAAAGCGGTCTCTACCATTTTCGTACTCCGCTCCATCGGCACCTACTCGACTGGATCGCCTGGGCCTCGTGAAAGTTTGCTATTGTGCGGGTATTGTATGCGATGTTGGGGAATCAGCGAGGCGGGCATAGGTCGTAAGGCGTAGATGGCGCTCCCGAATGATGCTCCGGATCGTTGGACTTAGCAATGTTGCCAGGTCATTAGGATTGGGGCCCAGTGCCTCGACCTCGGTTCCAAGAGTGGGGTGGAAGTACAGCTCGGCTGTGGGGACCTCTATCCGTTGCAATACTCTGGCAACGTAGTCCTCCGTCATATGGCCGGTCTGCATGGCGCCGTATACCCGGTGTGTGACCACTAGCCGCCTGCGAGATAGGCGGCCTCGGCCCCAGCGACAGAGTGTGTTCAGCGCGATGGCCCACAAGATCTTGGCGCCTGCCTGTCGGCGATCGTAGCCTAACGCCAGCCACAAGTCGTCTCTGGGTAGACGTAATCCCTTGGCGCCGTATTGTTCCGCCAGGGGGATCAGCAAGTTGAATACGACGGGATGCATGTGCAGGTGTTGATGGCCATCCACATGGGAGAGGGCAAGCCCGGTTGCCGCGAAACGCTCGAACTGAGCCGAAAGTTCTCGTGCCAGCTCCCGTCGGGCGGTGCGGCTAAAAGCGTACAGGAGGCCCTGCCGCACCGGGTCGTCGGGGAATCGACCGTCCGGCTTCACGATGTGGGGGATCTCCTTCGGCGGCAACGCTGCGCGCCCGCTTGCCACGACCACGTGGAGCCCGACGGCCAGAGATGGCATTTCCCGGGCTATGGCGATTGCCTCCTGAGCCGCGTCGCCGGTCACCATCAGGCTGGCGCTGGTGAGGATGCCCTCCCGGTGGGCCCGCTTGACGGCGGCGTTTACGGCAGGGGATCGGCCGAAGTCATCGGCATTTATGATTACCTGGATCTCGTAGTCACGGGCCAGGGACCTGGTTCCCGTTCTCATCGAATTGCCTTATTGGCAGATTGCGCCCATTATGGTTCATGCGAGCCATGTAGCCAATGCTTCCAGCCCCCTCATTACCCCCATTATATCACAGGTTTTCGAGTGCATAGCCCAGCTGTTTGTATGGCGTGATGGGGCCCTGTGAGTGGGTAGGCCGGGCGGCTGGGTATAGTAGGGATGGGCTCCAAGACAAGATGTTAATGGATGTCGGCCATGTGCAGGTCGTAGAGGAGCTGGGGGAGCGCTACGCGCGCGGCCGCCCGGCCCGCCTCCAATAGCGCCGTAGCATTAGAGAAGTCGGTGAGGCTCAAGTGTACAACTCGAGGTGTGATCAAGCAACTGGCCTGGTCCGCCTCGAAGTGGGTTGCCTGCATGAGTGTGTAGATCGTCGCTGTCAGCATCTCCATCAGATGGCGTGGCTCCCGGCTCAGGGCTCCTCGCGGCAGGAGATCAACCGCGATGACGTAATCGGCTCCCATGTCCCACGCTACGGATACGGGCAGGTTATTCAGGACGCCCCCGTCCACCAGTAGGCGGCCGTTCAGCCGGGCAGGGCTGAAGATGGTGGGCACGGAGCAGCTAGCGCGCACAGCCGGTGCAATGGGGCCTTCCCGTAAAACCACCAGCTCACTGGCTACGATGTCGGTTGCCACCGCGGCGAATGGGATTCGGAGGTCGGAGAACGTCAGCCCGGGGCCGAAGGCCTCGTCGATGTAATCCTCTAGCGGGCTGATGTCCAGCAGCCCGAGGCGGGGACGGCTCACGCGGCTGATGTGTTTCCAACGCAACCTCATAGCCATCTGCTCAAGCTCGGAGGGGGAGAGCCCAGCGGCGTAGCCCGCCCCGACGAGAGATCCGGCGCTGACGCCGACGATACAGCCGATGGGGATACCGGCTTCCTCCAACACTTGCAGGACCCCGATATGAGCGATGCCGCGTACAGCACCGCCGCTCAGCACTAACCCCACGCATTGGGGCTTGGGACGCCGCCAGTGTGACCACCATCGTACTACGCGGCGGCGCCATGAGCCGAGCCAATGCAACATCTTCTTTCGATTTGCCGGTTTATCCTCTTGATTCGTCACCTCGCTCACTCCTTGTTCAGTCCATCTAGGGCGAGGACACCAGTCGATAGTGAATCACCTCCACGCGGGCTAGCCGGGCATGTAGAACCGCCTTGCCGTGTTCGTCCAGCCACGCCCGTACTAAGTGTCGCTTGTCCCATACATTCTCTTCTGAGATCACCAACCATACGCCTGCCTTTCCCGCGAGTAGGCGGCGCATTTGTGCGTCAACCTGTTCTGGTGTTGCCCCAGCATTCGTGTACGGAGGGTCCACCAAGGGAGTGGTGTTCCCCGCATAGTAAGCATATGTATATCGTATGTATGGCATGATTGGCATTACGATCTCGCCTGGCTCACGCGCCCCCTCGACCAGCGCCGCGGCCTGGCGGAAATCCGATTTAATCGGGGTGTGCACCTGAAATCCGACGCCCTGGATATGCAAGGCGAGTATGCTCCCCAGGGCCAGCCACGCGATCCACTGGCAGTACCGGGCGACAAGGGATGCTCCCCACGCGACGAGGATCCACAGCGCCGGCGCGACCCAGATCAGATAGCGGTCGGTGAAAAGCGGGACGTGCAGTGAGATGGCGAACAGCGCCAGCGGTGGGAAGAGCAGCCATAGTAGGATCCAGGTGATGAGCGTTCCCCGATGGGGCATACGATCATCTTTTAGCCAAAGGCCGCTCAGCGCCAGGAAGACAGCCGGTGTGGTCCCCCATGCGTTGAAGGTGGGCTGCATTCCTCGCGTGAATGCCAGCAGGAGCACGATGGCCATCTGGTCCAGGGGGATGAAGGGGAATCCAGGATTGAACCGGCTGGAGTTCCACAACTTGAGCTGCCACCACACGAGTGGCAGATACGGCAATGTGAGGCCGGCCAGCGCGGCGGCATACCCTCGCCACCGTCTGCGGCTGCTTGACCACCCGGCGATGAACCATAGCATGTGCATTGGGATGACCAGCACGGCCAGGACGTGGACGTAGAAGCAGAGCGTAGTCAGCAGCCAGTACAACGCCCATCTCCAGGCTCCCCCGCGGCGCAGTGCCTCGACGAAGGCCAGGGTGCTGGCCAAGACGAGGGTCGTGACCAGGGCGTACATTTTGCCTTCCTGGCTATACCAGATCAGGTAGGGGTTTGTCGCCATGAGCAGGCCGAGGGAGATGCGCGCCGAGCGTGATAGCCTCATGCGAGCGGCAAGGGTCATCGCCAGCGGTATGGCTAGGACACCCATCATCAGGGATGGAAAACGCAGAGCGTACTCGCTATGGCCTGCGATGGCCAGCCAGGGACGAAGCAGGAGGTAGAATAGAGGGCCGTTCTCGCCCGGACGGGTGAACATAGCTAGCAGCTTGGGCCATGGTTGGGTGGCGAAACGCAGCGCATCGACTTCGTCTCGCCATAGGCTTTGGAAGTCCAGCCCCCACGCGCGTAAAGCTAAAGATAGCCAAGTGGTGAATAACGCCGCTATCCAATATCTATGTCGCCGAAGGGCGGTTCTTGTCATGCTCATGGCGATCCTCCCGTGTGGCGGTTTCCCGGCCGTAGCGATCAAGCCAGATGAGCGTTGCGGGGATCGCGATCAAGAGTAGAATGCCGCATCCCAGCCATACATACCCAAGTGCTTTCCCCAGGCTTCGGATTAGCAGCTTAAAGTCCTCTTGGGATTGCACGGTGATAGGTCCAGGTGGGTGTAGGGATGGCTCTTGTTCAGTGATGCCCGGCCGGGCAGGCTCAGGCGCGGAGGGTGTCTCCTGTGGTGGACGTGGCACAGGGGACACGG
>JAGHDS010000474.1 GCA_021159845.1 Anaerolineae bacterium | reverse complement strand
TTATACCAGAGATCCGCTCGGACGCGGACGAAGGCTCATATTGCAGAACAGGCTCATATTGCAGAACAGTCGCCATGAGCGGTGGCACACCGCATAACGATGAGAATGGATGGTCGATACCGATGAGCATAAGAACGCAGATGACGCTGATCTACGCAGATCCTCACGGATCATCCTGATTTTACTTTTTCATCTGCGTAGATCGGCCTTTTCTGCGTCATCAGCGTTCACCGACTCTATTTTCGAAGCAGCATCACGAATTACCCCCAATTAGGCATCTACGCCCTTCAGGCGCAATACCAAGGCCCGGAACAGCGCACCGGCGGTGGGGTCTTCCCGAATCTCCTCAGCTTCCAGGTGGAAGGTGGAGATCAGCACTTCTCCTCTTCCATATCTTCGCCGTGCGATGAGCCCGACCGGCTTATGGATCCACCCCACGAAGAGCCCGGCATCCACAGTCCCCTGGAAGTCCCACGGCGACAGCCCCGTGATGACGTGCTCCGGGATCACCCGGCTGAAGCTGAGGTCCAGCAACGGGCCTCCCGGCAGCGCGGTATACGGCTCCGTTCGGCGCAGCCAGGCAAAGGAGCTGGCCCAATCCCCTTGCCAGGCCGTCCCACGTCGCGGTGTGATCCGCACGCGAGGCAGCGGCGCCGCCAACGCCTCCGGCCCGTCCGCCAGGAGCAGAAGCCGGCCGCCGTCCCGCACCCAGCCTCGCAGCTTCTCCCCGAGCTGGCGTGCCACCGCGATGACGCCGGGGGCCAACCTATCGGACAGGGGCCAGCCCAGGTCCCGGAACACCTTCGCCAGCCGGTCATCGGGCGTCCAGAGCGTCATGCCGGGGACGGGCGCCCGTGTTCCTTCTGGGAGGACGCTAAACGTCAAATCGTTCTCGGCCACGACCCGGCCTGCAGCGTCCTCCCAACGCAGCCACAGCCGGGCTTGTCGTCCCACGTCTCCCTCAACCGCGGGCGCCGGAAAAGTGATGGATTTCAATTGTACGACCTGGCTGCGCTCGACGTCCGGAACGGGTACCTCACCCTTTGCCATCGATTGGTCAACCCACCAGCGTACCACGCCCGGTCCAGGAGAGGCCACCCCATAGCGGGAGACCCACAGCCGGACCGTCACCTGCTCCCCTGGCCGATATGTCCATCGATCCACTTCAGGAATGACGACATCGTCGGCGTTGATCCGTCGCAGCACATGGTGAAACGCCTTGGGACGCCGATCCATGTCCAGCAGGCCGTTGCACTCCCAGTGCACATCCGTGAACTCGGTGATGACGTATCCCTGAATACTCCCCCGGCGCCGCATAGCTTCGATCTCGAACTTCAAGGCCCGGTATTGGTGCCATTGAGTGGCCTCCACCAGCGCGCCGTAATCGCCGAAGACCCGGTCCAGGCCCCAACGCTGGAAGCGATCCTGGACGCCGTGGGGATAGACCACGTCCCTCTCCGCACCCGTCTCGAACCACCACGGCTCGCCATCTTGCGAGAGCAGATCGGCGTCGGGCAGGCCCCAATTGCCGAACTCGGATACCACCAGCGGCTCCTGGCCGGTGCGCTCCGCGTCCCCGAAGGGGCTGTACGTGGAGGGCGGGCGGGCGGCGAAGGTCTCCACCCACTCGTCGAACTCCCGGTAATGGTCAGGGATCGCCCGGTAAACGTGGTAATCGTCCAGATCGCTCTTCACGTGGAAGTTGGGCGAGCACGGGGAGTTGTCCACGATCAGCCGGTGGGGATCGAGCTGCTTGGCGTACGCGTACATCTCCTTGAGCCAGGCTCGATGCGTCGCGTCATTCGGCAGGTCGAGCCCCCATCCCTCGTTGATGATGGACCAGGCGATGATGGATGGCCGGTTCCAGTCCCGCTCGATCATCCCCTCCAACGTGGCCTTCGCCCGGGCCTTGGCCTTCTCCGTGAGCAGGTCCCAGTTGGGGATCTCACTCCAGATGAGGAGTCCGACGCGGTCGGCCGCCCGATAGTAGCGGGGATCGCCTGCCTTAATGTGGATGCGGAGGCAGTTCAGCCCCAACTCCTTGGCCTTGCGGAACTGATCCTCCAGGAATCCCTCCGAGGGCGGTGTGGCGATGGTGCCCGGGTAGTAGTCCTGATCCAGTGCGCTACGCAGGTAGATGGGCCGGCCGTTGAGGAGGATCTGTCCATCCCTGGCCTCGACGGTGCGGAAACCGAACGTGTCGCCCGTGCGGTCGACGACCTCGCCCTGATGGAGCAGGCGGGCCTCGGCCCGGTAGAGCGCGGGCGACTCGGGCGACCACCAGGCGAAGCCGGGCACTTGCAGCGTCAATGAGACGGCGGCATTGCCGACCGCCAGCTTATGCTCGGTCCGGGCGACTGTTTCGCCAGTGGGGCCTGTGATCTCGACCTCCACAGCCATCTGCGGCTCGGCTGGGGTGCTCAGCCGAACGTCCACAGCGACCTGAGCTCGACCCGGATCGGGGGTGATGCGGATCGGGTGCAGGTAGATGGGGTATCGCTTCTCAAGCCAGACGGACTGCCAGATGCCGCCGATGGGGCCATACCACGATTGCTTGCCGTGGGGGATCTCCGCCATAGGGAAGTCGGGATATCGCTCGTCATCTGGTCCGGGATCCACGACCTGGATGGTGATCTCGTTGCGTTGCCCGACCCGGAGATGATCGCCGATCTCGAACTCGAAGGGGAGGTAACCTCCCTCGTGATCGCCGATGTACTCATCGTTCACCCAGACCTGGGCGTAGTAGTCCACCGCGCCGAAGTGAAGCACGACGGCATGGCCCAGCCAGTCGGCCGGCACGTGGAACGATTTACGATACCAGCCCACGCCGGTGGCCTCATGCAGGTCGGGAAACTGGGCCTGCCAGGGCATGGGCACATAGGCCGTCCGCCACTGTTTGATTTGATTCACGGACAGCTCGCCCGCCGGGTCAAAATGAAAGCGCCAGGAGCCATCGAAGGAAATCCGGATACGTGAGTACATGATTCTCCTCGCTCTATCCTGATGTGAAGCCAAGGCCGGCGGCCGGTCTCCCGATCTCAAAGGGCGATATAGCGTCCTTTACGGCTTGGGAGGAAGATAGTTGAGTGGGTTTACACGTCTGCCGTTCACGCGGATCTCGAAGTGGACGTGCGGACCGGTGCTGCGCCCCGTGCTTCCCACTTCGCCAATGAGCTGGCCGCGTCGCACACGTTCCCCCTCATGCACCCAGGTCCCCTTCAGGTGAGCATACAGGGTCATGAGGCCGCCGCCATGATTGATGATCACCGTATATCCATAGCCAGTCCTGGCCCACGCGGCATGCACGACTACGCCGCCGCGCGCCGCGTAGACCGGCGCACCGTATACCGTTCCGATGTCAATGGCCCGATGGTGGGCGGAGTATCCTTGTGTTAACACGCCCACCAACGGCCAGGCGAAATCGTACCCGGGCGCAGGGCTTGGTTTACGCAGCCAGCGGGTTAAGTTCTTGCGCCCGTTGGGAATGAACAGTCTCTGCCCAGGGGTAAGCTTGTATGGCTCGCTCATGTGGTTTAGCGGTTCGGCCGTGATGTCGATCGGCGCCACACCCCATGCCTTGGCGATGGATTCCAGTGTGTCACCGCGTTTGACCGTGTACAGTGCACCCCGGCGCGGCGGGACCACAACGCTCTGCCCAACCCAGATATGATCCGGGTTTCGCTCAATCTCGGGATTGCACCAACGCAGAGTGTCTATGTCCAGGTTAAACTTCCGGGCGATGCTCCACAGCGTATCGCCGGCCTGGATGGTGTAAGTGATGATCTCGTGGCGGGATATAGGGCCACGGCCTTCGCGGATGAGCTCGCCTTTGGGTAGGAGGAATAGGTCGGCGTCAGTTTGGATGTGCCCCCTTCCCGGTGGGCTCCCTGCTGGCGGGGATTGCCAGGCCATTTGCGCCCACGCAGGCCGAGGAATTAGCATCAGCAGGCACAAAGATATCAGCGACCAAGAGGCTGCTCGCGCCCACAGGGTCACGCGCCTCCCCCAACGGGACAGGCCTTCATCCGCTTCCATAGGGATCCTCCCCCCATCGCGATTCACGGCACCATGCTATCACAAGCTATCTGGATAGGCAAAGAGCAGGCGCATGGAGGTGCATGGGCAGCGTGGTAGCATAAGGGCGACTTGCAGGCTCTCAAATGAGTGAGCACAGCTGTATCATCCTTTGGCTGCAGGGGCAAGCTGATGTATACTGTGTTTGCCAGCTTTTCCGCAGTATGCCCAATTTCCGGCATGGAGGAATGGAGATATGGCTAAGATTACGTTCATCGGGGCTGGAAGCACCGTCTTCGCCCGTAACCTGTTGCGTGACATCTTCACCTTCCCCGAGTTACACGATGTCACGATCTCTCTCATGGATATTGACCCCGAGCGGCTTCGCACATCGGAGATTGTCGCCCATCGGGTGGCCGAGGCAGCCGGCGCACACCCCACCATTGAGGCTACAACCGACCGTCGCCAAGCGCTGGACGGGGCCAACTATGTGATCAATATGATCCAGGTGGGTGGCTATCGTCCCAGCACCGTCATCGACTTCGAGATCCCTAAAAAGTATGGGTTACGGCAGACCATCGGCGATACGTTGGGCATTGGTGGCATCATGCGTGCCCTGCGCACGATCCCGGTCATGTTAGACATGGCCCGTGATATGGAGGAACTGTGCCCGGATACCCTGTTCATCAACTATACCAACCCGATGGCAATGCTTACCTGGGCGATGAATAAGGCAACCAAGATCAAAACCGTGGGGCTATGCCATAGTGTCCAGGGAACGGCCGCTCACCTCGCCAGCATCCTAGGCATCCCTTACGAGGAGATCACCTATGTCTGCGCAGGGATCAACCACATGGCGTTTTACCTGCGCTTCGAGCGCAATGGAGAGGATCTGTACCCCCTCCTCCGCAAGGTAATTGAGGAAGGCCGCGTGCCAGACGATGACCGGGTGCGATTCGAGATGTTCCGTCGGCTAGGTTACTTTGTCACCGAGTCCAGCGAGCACTTCGCCGAGTACGTACCCTACTTCATCCGCCGGGATCGCCCCGACCTCATCGAACGGTTTAACGTTCCATTAGATGAGTACCCTCGTCGCTGTGAGGAGCAGATCGCCGATTGGGACGAGATGAAGGCTGCTTTGGAGGACCCCGACCCGGAGGCGATTGTCCGCTACGAGCGGAAGAGGATGGAGGAGTGGCTGAAGCGCGTCGCTGAGAAGGAGCCCGAGCGGGCGAAGCAGCTTCGGAAGGAGTGGGAGGAGGCCCAGGCCCAGGGCAAGGTTCGTCACTCGGGCGAGTACGGGACGCTCATCATTCACTCGATGGAGACGGGGCAGCCACGGGTGATCTACGGCAACGTGATGAACTATGGGCTGATCGACAATCTGCCACAGGGAAGTTGCGTGGAAGTACCGTGCCTGGTGGATCGAGCAGGCGTACAGCCCGTCCGCATTGGGCAGATGCCGCCGCATTTGGCCGCGCTCATACGTACCAACATCAACGTGCAGGAGCTGACCGTCAAGGCCGCCCTGGAGCGACGTCGGGATTACGTCTACTATGCGGCCATGATGGATCCGCATACGGCGGCTGAATTGACGCTCGATGAGATCGAGGCTATGGTGGATGAGCTCATCGAAGCTCACGGCGATTACATCCCGCCGTTTGAGAAGTAGTCATACCAGGTGCAGCGCAAAGGCCCGGCTTCGCCAGAGAGCCGGGCCTTTGTCTTTTATCCGGGATGTGATACCCGGGGTTCTCGTTCTGGCCATGCTGAACTTTACCTCGAGACTGGAATGTCCCCGACCTGAGATCTCATTGACAAGCATCGTTTGGGAATGCTACAATGGGAATGAACCCTCCGTTGAGGTGCGGCCTCGCTGCTGCCCGGCCTAGGTCGAGGGACTCATCACCCAGCCGGGCCAGCCTTCCGCTGTAACGGCCATAGCGGCACGATGTGCATCTCTTTCCCAGACCAGCGAGGCTCGCGCAAACGGCCAATCAGTGAGCGCCGTGTCCTGTCCACCCAATGCCGGGAGCATAATAACATCGCCCGGCGCTAAAGAGAAGAAAAGGGGGATTCTCCATGATAGACCGACAAGCCATACAAGAACTCGTCGCGTTTCGCAGTGACGATGCTCCCGTGTTGAGCCTTTACCTGAACGTCGACCCACATCGCCGCACGCGGGAGAAATATAAGTTGGCCCTGCGTCGTCTATTGGAGAGCGTAGCGGAACAAGCGGATCCCGAGGATATCGCTCGGGTGGAACAGTATATCGAGCTGGAATACAATTGGCAGGGCAAGGCGATTGCCTGTTTCAGCTGCCAGGCTAAAGGTTTCTGGCAGGTATTCTCGCTACCGATCCCGCGAGAGGATTTCGCCTTCGTGGGAGAGCGCCCATATGTCAAGCCGCTCACGGCCATTATGGACCGGTACGCTGTGGCACTGGTCAACCGCGAAGGGGTCCGTCTCTTCGTATTCCACATGGGCACCCTGCAGGAAGAATCCGAAATGACGGGGGAGGATGTTAAAAGGCATCGAGCGGGTGGCTGGGCATCCAAGCGCTTCCAGAGCCATGAAGACGAGACGGCACAGCGTAATCTGCGCGAGGCGGCGGAGCTTACGGTGACCTTCGCTCGCCAATACGGGTGCGATCACCTGATTCTCGGCGGGACAGAGATCAACGTGGCCCAGTTCGAGGAGTTGCTTCCCAAGAGCCTGCGCAACCAGGTAGTCGGCCGTATCGCCATCGATAAGGACGCCCCATCAACGGAGGTCGGCGAGCGCTCCCTGGAAGTCGTGCAGGCCTACGTCGCCCAGAGCGAAGCTGCACTGGTGGAGAAACTCATCACGACGGTGGCCAAAGGTGGCGCTGCCGCGCTGGGCCTGGCAGATACATTGGGAGCACTCCATGAGGGCCGGATCCATCACTTAATCGTAGCCCAAGGGTTTCGCGCTCCGGCTTATCGGTGCGAAAAGTGTGGATACATGACGGTCGAGCCGGTTGAGACATGCCCCTTCTGCGGCGGCCGACAGGTCCACCTGCCGGACGCGGTCGATAGTCTGGTACGCCATGCCATCGAGCAGGGACTAGAGGTCACGATCGTGGAGGAAAACGACGCCCTACGCGAGGCTGGCCATATCGGGGCACTGTTACGCTATTAGCAGGCCCGGCAACCGCGGCTTTAAGCCTTGGCTCCCGTTTTTTGGAGATATGCG
>JAGHDS010000037.1 GCA_021159845.1 Anaerolineae bacterium | reverse complement strand
TATGGCGGCCGACTGCGGCGATTTGGCTCCAGCCTCTCAATGGCTGAACAATGCCGAAGCTCGGGGGTATCCCCGCTACGTTATCACAGTCACCGATCCTCAGCATCCACAACAGCATTGCTACGTGTATCTGTACCGATCCACCACCCTGACTCAAACGGTCACGCGAGACTACGTCAACTACAGCGCTTATACCGTAACCGGCGGAGCCTATAAGTTGAAGCTCGTACGCGGGAACTTAATCACGGATCACCTGGAGCTGAACGGTAATGGCACCAACATTCTCGACCGCACCAAGGTGCGCATTCAGCAAGGTAGCTTCTCCATCACCGAGGCTGATCTTGATTTCACCGAGGCGGACGGCGATTGGCGACTGGTTCACGATGGACTGGTGCGAGTCATCATACAATTTTCGGCGCGCGAGGAAGAGGGTGGAAGTTTCATCACACTGTTAACCCTGACGGGATACAATGGCTTGTTTCACGAGCAGATCACTTTGGACTTTAGTTCCCTGCTCTCGACTTTCGATCTCTTCCGCTACTCAGCGGATCTGAGCGCAGCCATGAAGAGTGCCACTTATTATGACGCGAACACGCCATCCGGTGTACGTGTGGATGGCGATCCCGATGCTGTGCCGGCCACCCCTCTGAGCCCTTGGAACCAGGCCAGTCATCCTACCCTGGGTACCATCGTGCAGGTCATCGATCCGAGCCCTCTGGGGGGGACGCCGGAAACCTACTATAAGGATGATGATTCCTGGGATGGTCAGGATACGGGCGATCACAAGTCATATGCCGACCCAGGCGTGTTGGTACGTAGTGCGAACGCGAACATCGTCTTCCAGGCCTGGTATTATGCTCTGGGGCCTGGCCAGCCCAATGTAGGGGCCACCTATGCTGGCTATGCCACTCATCCTCTGCAAGCCGAGACCAGCCGGGAGGTGTATTCCTCCGGAGCCACGCCGACGCCAGGCCACACGACTTATCTGCCACTGGTGACTCGATAGCTATCGCGTCAGCCAGGGGAAATGAGAAGGGCCTTGCACACCATTCATACGTTTATCCTGCGTCTATTGATAGATACCTCTCAGCCGGATGTATTACGCGGCTCCGTCCGGTGCGTCTCCACGGCGGAGGAGCACGCATTCGCCTCTGGGGATGCTTTGCTGGCTCGACTGCACCAGATGGTCCAGGGGCTGGAGGCGGGGTTCCCTGATCCCCAGGCCGATCCGCCGGATGATGGGGCGTGACGTTCGGGCTGCCCTTGCGAGGTAAGGAGGCATTGGAACGCGCCTCCCTACTTTATCCTCCAGCCTCCTTCCCCCAGACCCGGGGGAAGGGACTTGATTTGATTGCGGCTTTGGGGATTTTGTGGGGGGCGGGTCTCAGGCCCGTCCCTCTCTCGTGCACAGGGAGCTCTCCGGCGTTCGGACTGGGCCGCGATAGGGCTTCTAGAGGTCCCGGCCGCCACGTCCGGATGCTGATGAAGGTCACATCGTGCAGGGAAGGCGTCACCAGTCCGAATCCTGGCGGGCCAGCGGCACATCCGGGTTCACCCATTTGGACCAGCCCCTCCCCGCAAAAGGCCGAGCTTCTGGCTTCTGGTGACGGCGCGGCCAATTCCTCTTACCCCAACGGCGAACAGTTACTTCTCCATTCCGGGTAGCAAAGAATCGTGTTCAAGGGTACAATAGAAGAGCGACGTGGCTGGTGATTGGGACGCGCGGCAAGGCTTAGTCCTCGCCTATGCTCTCGTGGGGAGAGCTACAGGTCTATTGGCCCCTCCAGAGTCAGACAGGAGCGAGATCGATGGATAGAACCGAGATTACCAACCGTTTAGCTGCTTACGATAAGCGGGCCAGGGAACTGGTGGCCCATATGAGTCTGGAAGAAAAGGTTAACTTGATGAGCGGTAAGCGAAGCATGTGGAGCATCTACTTCCGGGATGGCGGCCGCTACAACAAGGTCCCCTATCCGGCTGGCGGCAATGAGCGCCTGGGTGTTCCACCGTTGCTCTTCTGCGATGGGCCGCGCGGCCTGGTTCCCAACCACGGTACCAGCTTCCCCGTTACTATGCAACGAGGGGCTAGCTTTGACGTCGAGCTAGAGGAGCGCGTCGGCGAGGCTATTGCCAAGGAGATCCGGGCGGTAGGGGGGAATTACTTCGGCGGTGTGTGCATCAATTTACTACGACACCCGGCGGGCGGCCGAGCGCAGGAAACGTATGGAGAGGATCCGTTTCACGTGGGGCAGATGGGGGCAGCACTAGTGCGAGGTGTACAGAGACACAATGTGATGGCGTGTGTCAAACACTATGCCCTCAACAACCAGGAGACTGCCCGGTTCAAGATCGACGTCACCTGTGACGAACGCACGCTGCGAGAGGTGTACCTACCGCACTTCAAAGAATGCCTGGACGCGGGGGCAGCTAGCGCAATGGGGGCATACAACAAGTTCCGAGGTGTGCATTGTTGTCACAACGCTTACTTGCTCCGTACGATTTTGAAGGAAGAGTGGGGATTCTACGGGTTCGTAATCAGCGATTTCTTCTGGGCCGTACGCGATACGGTAAAGGCAGCTAACGCCGGGTGCGACATCGAGATGGCTCACACGAAGTACTATGGCAAACGGCTCGTGCGGGCTGTCCAACGAGGGGACGTTCCAGAGGCTGTAATCGACGAGGCGGCGCGCAGAATCGTACGC
>JAGHDS010000072.1 GCA_021159845.1 Anaerolineae bacterium | reverse complement strand
CGGTAAATCTGCTTTGATGCGCCAGCTTCGCGATCCTCAAGTTCAACACGCCCATCTTGGGGATGGGGCGATGCAGTTGGCATCGGTGTATGTGGACTGCAATCGCATGCTGGAGATGAGCGATCAGGGCTTCTATGAGCTTGTATTGCGCTGCGTCTTAGACCAGCTTGGCGGTCCGATTCAAGACCTGGGTTTGAGCAACGACATCCGGGTGGCCTACGAGTCCGTCGTCAGCCCTGCCAGCCCGTTCCACGTGCCGCTCAGCTTTAATCAGGCGATCACGGTGCTCGCCAGTCGGCTGGATCGTCGCCTGGTACTTCTGCTCGACGAGTTCGACGCCCCTCTGGAACATATCGAGGAACGCGTATTCCTCAATTTGCGCGCCTTGCGCGACCAGTATCCTGATCGCCTGACGTACGTCACGGCAACCGATCGCCGCCTGAGCGAGATCCGCAGTGGGGAGGAGGTCGGCGAGTTCAGCGAGCTATTTGCCCACCACCGCTATTACCTGGGCCCCTTAACCGAGGAGGATGCTCGGGGATTCATCGCCGATTTCGCTCATCGGGAGCCGGTCACCTTCGACGAGGCTGATGTGCAGTTTATCCTGGAGTGGGCGGGGGGACACCCTGGCCTGCTTGAGGCTGTTTGCCGCGAGCTGGGTGCCGTGACCGGCCGGGCCGTGCGCGATGCCGTCCAGGACCGCATCATCCACCGTCGCGTCGCGGAGCGCCTGGGTGTCAGCCTGAACGTGCGTTCGGAGTGTGCCAAGATATGGCGGCACCTCACGGATTGGGAACAGACGGCTTTACTGGCGCTGTTCGACCCCGGACAGGAGCCGGAGCCGATGGGCTTAACCTCGCTGCGACAAAAGCATGTCCTACTGGCTGATGGTGAGGAGCCACATCTCTTCAGCCGGGCTTTGACCGAATACGTTCGGCGTCAACACCTGGTACAACGGCCGGAGGCGCATGGTATCGTTGTGGACGTGGACTCCGGCGAGGTGTACGTGGATGGTAATCCAGTCCCTACACTCACTAACCTGGAATACCGTTTGCTGCTGTTGCTATATGGGCGCATGGGAAAGATCTGTAGCAAGTATGATGTGGTCGAGTCCGTATGGGGAGAGGCCTACATCGATGAGGTAGACGACGCACGCATCGAAAAGCTGGTCAGCCGGCTGCGTCAGAAGATCGAGCCAGACCCCGCTCACCCGCGCTATCTGGTCACTGTGCGCGGCCGCGGCTATAAGCTCGTTAGCAGGTGACCCTCCATTGCCCTCGTCATGCCTTGGCTGGCATGTCCCCTCGGTTCCTGGAAGCGCCCCGGGAAATTGCTGAGACATGAAGGACGCAAAGGGGAAGTCGTCCCCTGAAACGGGTTCTTGTCCGATTGTGCCCCGAGTTTAAGGAAGTAGCCCCTCGTTAGATTCATCCTTTTTGAGAGCCTGGACTCATTCCGTTCTGTCAGGTTGACGTCGGCCGCCCGTCATGCGTAGCCTCCTACGCGCGCGACGATGAAGCAGAATCGCCTACATATCTTTCCCCGGGCTAGCTCGTAGCCGCCTGGGGGTTGTGTCGCAAGGAGGATATAACGATGGCTTCCCTGTTGGAGAAAGTCAACACCTTGGTTCGCGCCAATCTACATGCCCTGGTAGACAAAGCGCTGGAGGCCAATTCATTGGCCGTAGTGGACCAGTATATCCGACAGATCGAGGATAACCTGGAAGATCTGGAAGACGCGGCGGCAACTGTTGGCGGACAGGTGAAAACCCTGAAACGTAAGACCAGGGAGTACGAGGAGAAGGCCAGCGAACTCGACCGCAACATCGACCTCTTCCTGCAGGAAGGGAGAGAAGAGCTGGCGATGGCGGCGCAGAGCAAGCTCAACTCTACCCAGCGTTTGCTGGAGAACTACCGCGAGCAACTAGCTCGCCAGGAGGCGGAGTATCAAAAGCTTCTGGACGCCAAGCTGAAACTGGAAGCCCGACTGACTACCATCAAACAGGAACGCGAGGAGCTGCAAGCGCTGCTGGAATTGGCCAAGTCCAAAGAGGTCACAGTGCGTGCCATCCGGTCACTGGATGACCTGGCGGGTGTCGGCGATGCGGACATCGCGCGGGTGGCGGAGAGCATTCGTGCCCGCCTGGACAAAGCGCAGGCGCAGTCGGAGATGTACGCGCAGCGGTTAGACGCTCAGATGGACGAGGTGCTGGAGCGCCACACGCTGGAGGCCCAACTGGCGGAGCGTAAGAAACGGCTGGGTATCGAGTGAGGAGCGAGAGAACATCCCGCTCCATGTTCTCGGCAGCCTATCATCGTGAAAGGCCCGTTTGATGAGTCGGACGCGCGTCGTTTTCTTCACCATCATACTTCTGGCATTGCTCATCGTCGCTGGCTCATTGGCCTGGCGTGCACTGAACCGACCGGAGCCGCTGGCGGTGACGCCGCACGGCCCCATCCAGGTACGCGTCATCACCGCGCTGCCCGTGGAGCCGTGGGTACGCGCGGCAGCCCGCCAGTTCAATGAGGACAAGCACAAACTGGAGGGCGAGCCCATCCAGGTGGAAGTGATCGCTATGGACGGGCTGGCGGCGTTGGGCAAATGGGATCGGGATGAGTTCGGCGTCTTGGGAGATCGTTCGCCAGACGACCTCAGCGCAGAGGAGAAAGCCCGACTGTCGCAATTCCCCACCGTGTGGCTTCCAGACTCCCGCTACCTGGTGGAGCTCGCCAATGTCACTTATAAAGAGCGGTTGGGGCGCGATGTGTTCCTCACCGATGGCGAATACAGAGCGCGCCCCGTCGCCGTTTCCCTGTTCGCCTGGGGCATTTATGAGAGCCGGGCGGAGGTCTTACAAGCGCACTTCGGCGAGATCAACTGGCGCACGATCCACGATGCCGCGATCGCCAAGGGCGGATGGCCGGAATTAGGCGGAAAGCCGGAGTGGGGATTCTTCAAACTGGTGGTGCCCAACCCTCGCAAGAATGTGGGAGGACTGGCGGCAATGATCGCTGCTGCCGGGGAGTACTACGATCGCCCCGACATCTCCACCGCCGACGTGACGAATCCCGAATTCCAGCACTGGCTGGGCGAACTGATGAGCTCCGTGACGGACGTAAGCGGCGGCAGCGCGTACACAGCCGAGGACTTCGCTCTCTTCGGCTATTCCGTAGGAGACGGCGGGCAGCTCCTGGAAAGCGACCTGCTCACCAACATGGCAGGCATCGAGACGCGCTGGGCAGACCCTCTACGCATCTATTACCCCAAATACGTGACCTGGTTCGATTTCCCCTTCACCGTCTGGATGGGGCCGGAGACCACCGCCCTGGAGAAAAACGCGGCGCTCGAATTCGAGCACTTCCTGCTCTCGCCCGATGTGCAACGCCAGGCAGTGGCATACGGGCTGCGGCCGGCCAACCCCGAAGTGCCCGTCACCGAGGGGGACAGCCTGTTCGTCCGTTATCAAGACCGGGGCGTACGTGCCGTGGTGCCGCGCACAGAGGCCATGCGCTCTCCCGATCGGGATGTGCTGCTGGCCCTCCTGCGCTGGTTCGATCTCAATGTGGCGCAGAGGTAGGCCCATGATCCGTCATTCGCGCGGCAGTCGCTCTTTCCGGGTGGCATTTCTGGGTGGCCTGCTGGCCCTCGGCATCCTGCTGATCGCCTGTTGTGCCGTCACCCTGAGCCTGTCCAGGAGCATCTCGAAGGTGACCTCGACATCTTCATCTTCCGCTCCTACGATGCCCACCGACCCGCACTCCGCGATGCTGGCGGTGGCCGTCTCCCCGGAAAAACAGGCGCTTCTCCAGGAACTCGCGGGGCGATTCAACGACCGGCGACTACACACTCCTGACGGCAAGGTGATGACCGTCGAGATCCGCGCGATGGACTCGCAGACGATGCTCGACCTGGCGCTGCGACAGGCGCTTGCAGAAGGCAATGAGCCTGCACCCATCCAGGCTCTCAACCCGGATTCATCCCTCTGGCTTGGGCAACTCGACCGGACGTACGCGGAACAAGTCGGAGCCGGGGAAACAATCGCGCCACGCATCATCGCCGATACGGTACGCTACGCCGTCAGTCCCATCGTCATCGCCGCCTGGGAGCCAGTGGCCCGCGATCTGGGGTGGCCCGATCGGCCGGTGGGGTGGCGGGATATTCAGCGCAAAGCCCGGGCAGACCCGGGCTTCAAATGGAACCATGCATCGACCAGCCATGCCAGCGGCCTGCTGGCCACCCTGGCCGAGTTCTACGCTGGCGCGGGGAAGGTACGCGACCTGACAGTGGAGGATGTGCAGGCGCAGCAAACGCTCGATTACGTAGCGGCGATAGAGCATACGGTCCGCTACTACGGGGAGAGCGAGACAGCCATCTTGGAACGTGCGCGAGCGGAGGGGCGCCAATTCCTGGACGCTTTCGTCGTCCAAGAGCAAATGGTCGTCCAGTTCAACCGTGAACACCCGCCAGAGCGCCTGATCGCCATCTACCCGGTCGAGGGAACGCTATGGGCTGACCACCCGCTGGCCTTACTGGAGCAGCCGGGGCCCACGGCAAATCAGCGACGCACGTTCCAGGCGTTCCGGGAGTTCTTGCTCTCGCCAGAGGTACAACGGCAGGTGTTGGCGGCTGGATACCGACCCGCCGACCTGAGCATTCCGCTGGATGGGAAGGGTTCACCGCTGACCGCCGCCAACGGCGTCGACCCCACACAGCCACAGACCACACTACAGATCCCGGGACCAGCGGTCGTAAGCGTCGTACAGGACGTGTGGTGGTACACCAAGCGGCATACCAACGTCTTCCTGGTCGTGGACGCGTCGGGCAGTATGCGCGGGGAGAAGCTCGAGGCAGTCCAACAAGCCTTGCACGTGTTTCTCGACCAGATCAAAGGCGACCGGGAACGAGTAGGCCTGATCGTGTTCTCCCACCAGGTGACATACATCGAGCCCCTCGCTGAGTTGGGGGAGAACCGGATACAACTCGAGCAGGCTATTGACCGAGTGCAAGCTGGCGGCAACACGGCCTTGCTCGATGCTGTGCGCACTGCCTACGCTCGTCTGAGACGGCTGGGCGAGGCGGATCGGATTAACGCCATCGTCGTCATGACCGATGGCAAGGAGAACGCATCGGGTGTGTCCCTGCAAGCACTAGTGGAGGAGATCCAGCAGGGGAACCAGGCAGGGCCACCGGTGGTGATCTTCGCTATCGCTTACGGCCGGGATGCGGACTACGACGTTTTGAGAGCACTGGCCGAGGCGTCGGGCGGCCAGGTGCGCCAGGGCGATTTGGACACGATACGACAGCTATACAAGGTCTTGTCGAGCTATTTCTGATGGATCGAGAAAGAGCACGGGAGCGCATCGAACGGCAGGCACGCTGGGCCATCGTGCAATACGCGCTTTTCCGCTGGGAGAGCGCCGTGGTGATCGCGGGCGCCATCCTGCTATCCTTCTTCCTGCCACATCCGTTCCCTGGCTGGCCGATCTGGGGATGGGGTGCGCTGGCAATCATCGCCGAGCTGCTCATCGTTTACACCAGTCTGACGGACCCGGAGACCAACGCTCGGGTTGTGGCAGAGCTGTTTCGCCAGCGGTTCAACCCGCGGCGGATCCACGATAAGCGACTGAGGGAGCAGGTAGAGAGGGCTTTGAACTACCATGAGCGCGTGGAACGGCTGGTACAACGCCAGCGCGCGGGGGTGCTGCGCGACCGCCTGCTGGACCTCACCCAGCAATTGGGGAACTGGTTGGAGAACATCTTCCGGCTGGCGGAGAAGCTGGACGCGTACCAGGCCGACGCGATCATCCGGCGCGACAGGGAGAGCGTTCCCCAAGACATCCAACGATTGCGTGCCGCGCTGCGACGCGAGGATGATCTTGCCGTGCGCGCCCAATTACAGGCGGCACTGGCCAACCGCGAGGCCCAATGGCGCAGCCTGGAGGCGTTGGACAACACGATGGACCGGGCGCGCTACCAGCTCGAGTCGACCATCTCAGCGCTAGGGACGATCTACTCGCAGGTCCGCCTGATCGACGTGCGAGATGTGGACAGCGACCGCGCCCGTCGGCTGCGACAGGACATCGCCGACCAGGTAGCCGCGCTGCAGGACATCATGCAGGCCATCGAGGACGTGTACGGCAGTTCTGGCGACGGTGGGCGGGATGGGAACGGAGCAGCGGGTTAATCAGTCAACAAGGTGGGGCCTCATTTCGCAGAGTCCCAATGCCCCGTTCCTGATTCTGATGATAAGTTGGATGCTGGCAAACGTGAGACTGATCATGGGAAGAGTCATGCGTCGAATCATTGCGAGCCTGTTACTACTGATCCTGTTGGCGACCGGCTGCTCGGCCGCGCCTAAGGGCGAGATCACTGTGTACGTAGCTGCCCCGCTGTCCGGATTCCAGGCCAACGGGGGACAGACGGTGGTGGGCGGCGTGCGCCTGGCTGCCGAGGAGATCAACCGATCGGGTGGGCTGCTGGGGTATCGGGTTAAGATCATCGCCCTGGACGACGAGTCGGATTCCGACGTGGCGCTGAAAGTAGCGGAGCGCGTGCGCCAGGCCGTGCAAGATGGAGAGCGCGTGCTCGGCGTCATCGGCCATTACAATAGTGGCCAAACGTTGGCTGCGATGGAAGTGTACAAGGATCTGCCCATCGTCGTCATCACGCCAACGGCCTCCGAACTGTCGTTGACCCAGCGCGGGTACCGAAACTTCTTCCGGGTGAACGCCAACGATGCCGTGCAGGCCCGGGTGGACGCGACGTTCCTGGTGAAGAAGCTAGGCGCCCAGCGGGTCGCGATCCTTCATAACGACACCGAGTACGGCATCGGGTTGAGTCACCTGATCGAGGAAGAGCTGTCCCGGCTAGGAGCGGAGGTCGTGCTCACCCTTCAGGTTGCCGAGGGCCAGTCGAACTACACGACCGAGGTAGCGCGCGTTCAGGCGGCGAGGCCAGATGCCATCTTCTACGCGGGCTACGAGATCGAGGCGCCTTATCTGCGAGCCGCGCTGGTTCGGGCAGGCATCACCGTGCCCATGTTGGCCAGCGACGGCGCCTTCCTATCGGCCACGATCGATGAATCGGACGGCACGGCAGAGGGGATGTACGTGAGCTCGTTTGCTCCCAGTCCGGCAACCGCTGTGGATAAACGGTGGATAGAGGCCTACCAGGCTGTGGAATACCGCAACCCGGATACCTATTCAATCAACGGCTATGTGGCGATGACCGTATTGGCCGAGGCCGCACGACATGCGAAGAGCATCGAGGGGCCGCAGGTCGCTGAGGCATTACACGATGTTCGCGTGGACACGATCATCGGCCCGATTCGTTATGACGAGAATGGAGATGTCCAGGATGCTCAGGTATTCATCTTCCAGGTAAGAGAGGGCGACTTCGTCCAGGTTCAGTAGTAATATACATCGGGAGGTACCATTGTGAAACAACGGCCTGATGGTGTTCTCATCATCGCTCTGTATCATTTTGCGGTCGGCGCTCTGGCTCTGATCGGCCTATGTGTGCTACTGAGCATCCCTGTGATCGTGGCGCTGGCAGCGGGAAATGATCCCAACGCCCGTAATGTCGTGCCCATCGTTGGGGTGTTCATGGTAATGGGGGCAGGCTTGCTGTTCGTCGTCGCCATCGCGAACCTGGCGACGGGCTGGGGACTATGGAGAATGGCCGAGTGGGGGCGCGTTGCCGCGATCGTGCTCTCCATCTTCAGGCTGCTCAACTTCCCTGTCGGCACGGTCATCGGCGGGCTGATGATCTGGTACCTTCTGCAGCAGCCTGTAGTGGAGGCGTTCCGCCCCCGGACAAGCGGCGGATAAAGAGCTCCAAATGGAGTCTCGTCCGGCTACCAGACAGTTTGACTGTTCCATAAGGGGACCCACATGGGAGGTCACCTCTATAGAAGGTGACCTTTTTCCCTATCTCCCCGTGCAAAGTGCCTGGTAGCCGGGCGTCTCACTATGAAAGGCGTTGAACGGAGGCGCATATGGAACCCAAGATCGCACAAGTGATCGCAGAGT
>JAGHDS010000447.1 GCA_021159845.1 Anaerolineae bacterium | reverse complement strand
GGCTGGGACCTGGACGGTTGGCGTCCTGGCTGGGACGCTATGCCAGCGATGGTCGGGTGGATAGCATCACCGGGCAGGCTGCTTTGTACTTCTATAATCTGGCTCGGCTGGGCATGGTGGCGTTGTCCGGAGGTGCCTTACTGTCAGCGCTATGGCCGCCCGCGCGACGGTATGCGGGGGATATATTAGCGCGGCTGGACGCCTTGGTGCGCTCCCATGTGTTCTGGAAGTTCGTCGGCGTGGCTGCATTGGCCTTCTCCCTGACGGCCCCGTTTGTCGTGTTGGACTACCGGACAGCTGCCTGGCACATCATCCGGGAGGCACGCAGCAGACATCCAGGGGCAGAGAGCGCCGGCGTGTTGGATAACCTCGGGTTCTACCTGCGGCTACCGCTGAATTGGGGAGTCGGCTTGCCTCTTCAGCTATTGGCCGGGTTGGGACTCGGGCTGACTGTGGTCCGCCCCCGGCGCGAGGATGGGCTGGCACTGGGCTTCGCTGGGCTGTATGCGCTGTTGATCCTCACAGCCGGGCTACATTGGGAGCGCTGGGCTGTGCCCTTGATGCCGTTCGAGGCGCTGCTGGCGGCCCGCGGTGTGCTCGCTCTTGGTGATCTTCTGAGACGGTGGCGGCCGGGTGTGGCGCCGATGGGGTTGGTGCTTCTCGTCGGGCTGTCGGTAGCCCCAGTAGCGTATCAGGACGTGTATTATGACTGGCTGCGTACCCAGCCGGATACTCAGGAGCTGGCGACGCAGTGGGCGCTGTCTCACCTTCCTCATGGAGCGCACATCGCATATGAGGCGTACACGATTCAGGTGCCGCCTGGCCGCTTCGTCGAGGAGCGGCGGTTCTCTTTATCCGAGGAGCCGCTGAGTTGGTACCGCTCCCGTGGCGTAGAGTACCTTTTCATCAGTAGCTACATTTGGACCCGGTATGTGGGGCGGGGGGAGGCCCCCGATCGAGAGGCGTTCTATCGATCGTTATGGGCGTCGATGAAGCCTGTCGTTCGATTCGTCCCGGGGCCGCGAGCACTGGGGCCGGAAATTCGGGTGTATCAACTACCACAGGGTATACCATGAAAAGATTGTCATAGGCGGCCGGCCGTCCATTCACACTGGCTTCATGAAGGAGCGCGAGGATGGAGCAGCCGCTTCGGACGTCTTGATGTACGTTCTGTTTGCGGTTGATTGCCCTTATGCTATACTTCCGGAGGCCATTGGAGAGGGATTGTGTTGCCTGTCTTGGGATTATTGCTGGGAGAGGATCACTTAAAATCCGTGATTCTCGGCGCGCTCGCCGTGGCGGGTATGGTTTTGGTAGCAGCGTCGTTGCCCTCACATGCTGCAGCCGGCGCGAGCGCGACTGGCGTGGCTGACTCCACCATCACGACGTGTATGGCGGTTGGGCCGGAAGGCTTCTCACCTGGCACGAACGAGGTAGAACAAGACGTAGTCCTGAACTTTACCGGTACACCCACCGCTGCCAAGCTCATCGCCTACGCTTTCAGCGTAGAGATCAAGGCCTACAACAACATTTACATCAATGGCCATTGGATCGGCCAGCCCAGACGTCATACGAATGCCCCCAAGTGTGAGATCACTGATCCCGAGACGCAGCGGATGGAGTGGGATATCGATCCTTCCTTCCTTGTGAACGGCGTCAACCATATCAGGCTGACGAACTATTCTTCAGATACGGAGGGCTGGGGGCTGGTACGGGCCAAGATCGAGGTCACGGGCCCGGACGTGAACGGCGTGCGTTCCGAGGAGGTGACGATTCCCAGCACCTATTACAACAATTGGAGCACATATCGGAACGAGGGAACGTGGACTCAGATCCAAATTCCCTCCAGCTACGATGGATCGCAGCCGGTGCCGTTGTTGGTAGGCTTGCATGGGCTGGGCGGCACGCGCCTGGACCCGATCCTGGACTTCTCCGCCGCGGCCGAGGCGCGGGGGTGGCTGTTGGCTTCGCCGGAGATGCATGGGGAGACGAACCCGACCGACCGCGGTCATCCTGTCGGCCATCATGTCTTCGGCGCCCGCGCGTCCCAGTGGGATGTGATGGACGTAGTTCGGTGGATGAGGGCGCATTATAATGTAGATGCATCCCGCGTATACGTGGTGGGGCATTCCCTGGGAGCGATCACAGCCGGGCTGGTGGCCGCCAAATGGCCCCAGGAGTTCGCTGCCGTCGTGACGGATAGCGGGCCGACCGACCTGACGAAGTGGGAATACGAGATGCGGGATGGGGGTATCACGCCGAACCCGGTTGACCTCAATTACCTGCATCGGGAATGTGGCCGATACGAGCCCACGAATCACTACGTTATCGATAAGCAGACGCCATCGGAGAACCCATATTGCTATGCCCGGCGCTCGTTGGTGCAATATGCGCCGAATTTCAAACATATGCCGTTGCTCATCGTCCACGGTCAGGCGGACACGAAGGTAGCGCCTCATCATGCGCAGAATTTCTACAATCAGGTGCAACTGTACCATCCTGATCACGTAGAGCTGTGGTGGCACTCCGGCGGCCACGGTGATCGCTACCCGGATTTCGCCAACGCGTATCTGGATTGGCTGGGACAATGGACCCGGGGGGATATGCCAGAGCAGGTATCCTTCCGACGGGATGAGCCCGGCCGCACCTATTGGGTAAACGTGGCACAGGGCGAGCACCACTGGACCTCGGTCTGGCAGGCATCGTATAATCCGGCCGATGATACCGTGTTGGCCAACATCGAGGATGATGTGGGCTCGTCTGTTGGCTTCGACCTGGGCGCTGCGGGGTCGAAGGCCGGCGCCGGATCGGCCTACATAGTGGAGGACGTGGACAAGGACACCAGTGAGTTCTCGGCCGGGCCGGCGATCTCCGCCGGGCATACGGTGACTGTCACAGTTAGCCCGGGCGCTCATCGTTACCAGATCTACCCTGGCGAGTCGCCATTGCCGTATGCCACGGTCACCTTGCAGCAGGGGGCCGACGGCTACTCGGGCATAGAGGATACCTTCATCAGCTCCTGGGCCCCTGATACGAATTACGGCGCCAATGGCCATCTGTATGTGCGACACGATGGCCCCGAGACGATCAAGAACGCCCTGTTGCGCTTCGATCTCGCTGGCCGGGTGCCGCCGGATGCATGGGTGCGAGCTGCCATATTGGGCCTCTACGTGGACGGCGGGCCAGCGACGGGCAACGAGCTGGCGATTGACCTTCACCGGGCGATGCGCGAGTGGAGAGCGAGCGAGGCGACATGGAATCAGCCGCAGGATGGGGCGACGTGGGCCGAGCCAGGCGCTAATGGCAAGCCGGACGACATCGCCTCTGACCCGGCTGATACACGCTTCGTCCAGTCCACGGCCGATGGACACATTGATCGCTGGTATGGTTGGGACGTGACTGATTTGGTGCGAACGTGGCTGGCGACGCCGACGGCGAATGATGGAGTCGTGCTTCGCTCATCTCCTCCAAAGGATGAGTACGACGAGAAGGAGGAGTTCTACTTCACCTCCAGCGAGGGCTATTGGAAGAAACGGCCTAAGCTCACCATCATCTACGCCCTGGCTACGCCGACTCCCACACCTACATCGACGCCGACCGCCACGCCGACACCTACTCCAACGCCGCCAGCGGGCGATGTGAGCGGCCATGTCTTCGAGGACACGAACCACGACGGCGTCCGCCAGCCGGACGAGCCGGTGATCGCTGATGCGGAGGTCACGCTGAAGCAGGGAGGTACGACCGTTGGAGTGGACACCACGGGCAACGACGGCGTGTTCGGGTTCACCGGGATTGCCCCGGGGGCGTACATGTTGACCGTCAGTGTCCCCGACGGGTTCTGGGTTCCGGTGCCATCCGTGGGCATTCAGGTTGTGGGCGGGCAGACGGCCGAGTGGGACTTCGCCTGCTATCGTCGGTATCGCCTGTATGTCCCCCTGCTATGGCGGGGGTCGTGAGGAGCGATGCTGAGGGAAAACGGGCGGAATGGTACGAAGCATAGTGGAAGGCGGCCTCTCCACACTTCGAGAGGCCCGTCCTTGCGGAGGGAGCTACAGCGCGTATGGACTTTGCTGCCTATTACGATGCCTACTGGCGAGAGAAGGGGGATACCGTCGATCGGCGGCGATTAGCGTTTGTGGCTCGTTATATCTCCTCCGGGGAGCGGGTGCTACAGGTGGATTGCGGCCCGGGCGTGCTGGCCGAGATGCTGGGCGCTCGGGGGGCGCGTGTTTGGGGAACCGACCTGTCGCTGGTGGCCGCGCGGCGGGCTTACCGGCGGGGGATCCCGGTATGCAACGTGGACCTGGACCGAGGCGCGCTGCCCTTCCCTGATGGCACGTTTGATACGGTCTTGTCGGACTCGCAGGTCGAGCATCGGGTGCGGTTCGAGCATGTATTCGATGAGCTGGTGCGGGTGTTACGGCCGGGTGGCAAACTGATCCTCTTCCTGCCTAACATCGCCCATTGGCGATTCCGGCTGTGGCTGTTGCGTGGGCGGTTCCCCTATCTGGAGAACAGCCCTACCGACTGGCTTCACTTGCGTTTTTTCACCGTGGCTGAGGTGCAGGCTTTGTTGAAAGCTCGCGGTGTCACGGTGGAGAAATTGGACGGCTATGCCAGCCTGTGGGTGCCGGGATTGTATCCCGGTTGGGTGCGCTGGCGCGGTATTTATG
>JAGHDS010000271.1 GCA_021159845.1 Anaerolineae bacterium | reverse complement strand
CGTCTACAATGACCGGCTTGCGATACGTCGCCCGCCACTCGCGTATCTTCTCCAAATTCCCTTGCTGGATCTGAATGCTGGCGTGAGTCACCCACGGCCTGGCGTGGTCGTAGAACCGGCGGCAATTATGAATCGAGCGCAGGTGCTGATAGGGATCACTCTCCTGCACGATGCGGAAGAAGCGATCCCAGTCGGCCATCGTCTTAGCCTTGACATGATCGTATTCATTGGCCATCGACCACCAGACGTTGCGATACGCCGCCAGCCGGGCTACAGCGTATCGCAGGTAGCGGTCGTCCACCTCCGGCGGCATGGCGGCGTACCCCCAGCGATCGTATGGATGGAACAGGATGATGTCGGCTTCAACCCCCAGGCTCATCAAGTCCTGCACCCGCTTCTCCAGATGGCGCCAGAAGATGGGATTGAAGCGCTCGAAATCCCATGCGCCGTCATCCCCCCGCTCAAACGGATGCAGCTCCGGCTCGTTCCGGTTATACGCATAGTGTTTGGGGAAGACGCACATACGCAGCTTGTTGAAGGGCGAGTCTTTTAACGTGGCGAGGGTCTGCTCTTGCAATTCCTGGGTCTGGTGAATCCAGGCGTAACAGGTGGTGCCAATGGGGAAATAGGGCGTGCCATCGGCGTAGACGAAGTGATAGCCGTTCACCCGCACAGGGCCGTGATTCCCGGACGACGGCTCCACACATGTGAATTCTCCGGTGACGCTGTCTAGCTCATCCCGGTTGCTGTAGGTGATATACGACCACTCTCCCTCCGCGTCCGGCATGAAGCGAATACGGTAGATGCCATCGCCGTCATAGAAACCATCGACCTCAACCACCCGGTGCTTGTGTCGGAACCGCGCACTGAGTTGCACGTCCAGAAACGGATTGCCATCCTGCGGCCCTTGCAAGGTCAGCTCGAAGACGCTCCATCGCTCAACTGGATGATCCATCACAAACGTGCCTCCATTACCCGCTCGTAGTCGTTCTCATCTCTCCGGAGGATATATCCGCTCCGGCGGCACGCGACGTTTGGGCCGCTCGATGAGCTCGATGGTAACGCCGATTTCCTTCTCCGTGTCCAGATAGGCGTAGTGCCCATCCCCGTCCAGCCCGAAGCCCGCGCCATCCTGTGTCATGGCCAACCCGGCCTTCTCCGCCTGCGCCAGGGCCTCTTCCATGTCATCCACCAACACACCGAAGTGATGCAGCCCATAGCCATGCTCCTTGACGAACTCGGCGTATACTGTGTCCCCCTCCAACATCTCGATGAGCTCAATGCGCAAGGAGCCAATCCAGGACAACGCGATACGCATCCTGTACTCAGCGGGGCGACCGCGATACGTCATCCTCTTCACCAACGGCTTGCCATACGTATAGATGTGCCAGGGACCAATACCAAAGCGCTCCCAATAAGCCTTCACAGCCTGATCCAGGTCCGGCACGATGATCCCCACCTGGGCGATCCCGTTCTTGAGAAACGGGAGTTGCTCCTCCCTACCCGTATTCGGCATAGCTACCTCCATCCAGTATGGAAACGCGACGGCGGATGAATGACGAAGAGCCAGCCAGACCCTCGCGCACCCTTCCACACGGTGGTCCACAGAAGCTCACGGCCGGAATACGACCTTGATCGCCTTTCCCTCCATCGCCAGTTGCACCCCCTCGGCGAATTGCGAGAGCGGCAGGCGATGCGTGACCAGCTTATCGCCGGGAACCCGGCCAGAGGCCAGCAATTTCAAAGCGAAGAGCTGGTGCTGGGGAGCGAAAGTGGTCGTCCCGATGAGATGCAGGGCATTGTAATGGACGATATTCATGTCCACGCCCGGCTTGCTGTTATCCTTGGGAAGCCCGCCGAAGACAAGGACGCGGCCTCCCTTGCGGGCCATCTCCACCGCCTGGACCACTGCGATCGGCGCCGGTGTGGCTGTGATGACAACCTCGGCCCCCTTGCCGTCAGTCAGCCGCCTGACCTCTTGCACAAGGTCAACCCTGGTCGCGTTGATGATCTCGTCCGGCCCGAATGCTTTCACCATCTCCAATCGCTCGTCCAGGATGTCGGCCACGATGATCCGGTCCGCCCCCCGAGCGCGAGCCAGGCTCGTGTGGATGCAGCCAATAGGGCCTGCACCGATGATGACCACAGTATCCCCCAGGCCCACCTGTCCCCGCTGTTGGGCGTTCACGCACGATGAGATGGGCTCAGAGATAGCAGCGTGAGCCGGATCCAGCCCGTCGGGTATCGGCCAGATGGATCCTCGCCGGACGGCTTCCTCCGGGATGGCCACATATTCCGCAAAACCACCGGGCCAGTCCTGCGCGATCTCCCGATGGTTTTCGCACAGCTCCGGCCGGCCGCTGACACAGAAATCGCAATGACCGCAATAAACTACCGGCCCGACCGCCAATAGATCCCCCTTCTTCCAAGGCCCCTCGTAGCCAGGCCCTGTCTCAACCACCGTGCCGGAGATCTCATGGCCGATGATCCACGGGAATTTCACTCTGGGATGTCCACTACGCAACGTGCGCAAGTCGCTGCCGCATAGCCCGACAGCAACCACCTTGAGCAGCATACCTCCTTTGGGCACCTCGGGCACCGGCACTTCCTCTAAGGCGAACTCCATCGGCGCATGCACGACAATCGCCTTCATTGTATTTGCCATCACGCTTCCCCCATCCTATCGATACGAACCTAAAGGCTCACCGCGGAGAGGCCG
>JAGHDS010000131.1 GCA_021159845.1 Anaerolineae bacterium | reverse complement strand
GCGAAGGCGTGGCCAAACCGGGCGGCATGTCCCATGACCTCTCCAGTCGAGTGCATCTCGGGGCCCAACAACGCGTCGGAGCCGGGCAACTTCTTGAAGGGCAACACGGCCTCCTTCACGAAGAAGCCGTAAATCTGCGGCTCCTCGGTGAACCCAAGCTCCTCCAACGTCTTTCCCGCCATAACCTGAGCAGCGATCCGGGCCAGAGGCACCCCAGTCGTCTTGGAAACAAAAGGAACCGTGCGCGAGGCGCGCGGGTTCACCTCCAGAACATACACGATGTCATCCTTGATGGCGTACTGGATGTTCATCAACCCACGTACATTGAGTGCCAGCCCTAACCGTTCCGTATATTCGTAGATCGTGTTCAAGTGGAAGTAGCTGATTTTATACGGCGGCAGCACACATGCTGAATCTCCGGAGTGAACACCCGCCTCCTCAATATGCTGCATCACGCCGCCGATGACGACCCGCTCCCCGTCGCATACGGCGTCCACGTCGATCTCATAGGCATCCTCTATATACTGGTCGATTAAGATAGGATGCCCTTCAGCTGCCGATATGGCCTCGCTCACATATCGCTCCAGCGCCTCTTCGTCGTAGCAGATCGCCATAGCGCGGCCGCCCAACACATAAGACGGACGTACCAGCACGGGGTATCCGATCTGCCGGGCGACGCGTTTGGCTCCCGCTAGGTCCGTGGCCACGCCATTGGCCGGCTGTGGAATATCCAACTGGGCCAGAAGCGCTCCGAATCGTCCCCGATCCTCGGCAAGGTCAATGGCATCGGGGCTGGTACCCCAGATCGGCACGCCGGCATCCTGCAGACGATTTGCCAGGTTCAGCGGCGTCTGACCACCGAACTGCACAATCACCCCGTCCGGCTTCTCCTCCTCGACGATATTCAGCACATCCTCAAACGTCAACGGCTCGAAGTACAGGCGATCCGACGTGTCGTAATCGGTGCTCACCGTCTCTGGGTTGCAATTGACCATGATGGTCTCGTAGTTCAGGTCCCGTAAGGCCCAACACGCGTGCACACAGCAGTAATCGAACTCAATTCCCTGGCCGATGCGGTTGGGACCGCCGCCCAGGATCATGACCTTGGGGCGATTGGTCGGGTCTGCCTCGTCCTTCGTCTCATATGTACTGTATAGGTATGGTGTGAATGCCTCGAACTCGGCCGCGCAGGTATCCACCCGCAGATAGGTAGGGATGATCGAGAGTCTCTTCCGGCGCTCTCGCACCATCAGCTCTCGATCGTGCTCATCCGGGGCATCCTCGCCCCACTGCAGCAGCTCGGCGATCTGGGCATCACCAAACCCCCAGCGCTTGGCCTTGCGCAGCACCTCAGCAGGGATCGTCTCCACCGTGTACTGTGCGATCTCCTGCTCGAAGGCGACCAACTGTGCCATCTGCATGACAAACCACGGATCGAAGCCGGTGAGGCGACACACTTCGTCGTGTGACCATCCGGCTACCAAGGCGTCGTGTAGAGCGAGCAATCGATCGCGCGTGGGTGTTGCCAGCAGGTCCCGAATCCGCTCGGTCTCCGACCGATCATCCTTCGCAGAGGCCCAATCGTCATGGGCCTCCTTCATCCCACCGAACCCTCTGCGGCCGGTTTCTAATGAACGGAAACCTTTCTGCAAAGCCTCTTTAAACGTGCGGCCGATGGCCATCACCTCACCCACGGACTTCATCTGCGGCCCCAAGGTGGGATCGACCCCCGGGAATTTCTCGAAAGCCCAGCGAGGGACTTTGACCACCACATAGTCGACGCTGGGCTCGAACGCTGCCACCGTAACGCGTGTGATGTCATTCTTGATCTCATCCAACGTGTAGCCCACGGCTAACAGGGCCGCGATCTTGGCGATGGGGAAGCCGGTCGCCTTGGAAGCCAGCGCGGAGGAGCGCGAGACGCGCGGGTTCATCTCGATGACCACAACGCGGCCGTCCTCCGGATTGATGGCGAACTGGACGTTGGAGCCGCCAGTCTCCACGCCGACGGCACTCATCACCGCGCGCGCCTGATCGCGGAGGCGTTGATATTCTTTGTCCGTCAGCGTCTGCGCCGGTGCTACCGTGATGGAATCGCCCGTGTGTACTCCCATAGGGTCAAGGTTTTCGATAGGGCAGACGACCACGAAGTTATCGTTCCGATCGCGCATGACCTCCAGCTCGAACTCCTTCCATCCCAGCACGGACTCCTCGACGAGCACGGAATGCACCGGGCTCTCCTGCAGACCAAAGCTCACCTTGTCCTCGAAGTCCTCCAGCCCCAGAGCAATAGCCCCCCCTGTTCCGCCCAATGTGAAGGAGGGGCGAATAAGCACAGGGTAGTGACCGATCTTCTCGACGATGGCCTTGGCCTCCTCCAGCGAGTGAGCGAGCCCGCTGCGCGGGACCTCGAGGCCGGCGGCCAGCATGGCCTCTTTGAAGAGCAGGCGATCCTCGGCCAGCTTCATGGCTTGCAGGGAAGCGCCGATCAATTGCACGCCGTACCGATCCAGCACGCCGCTCTCCGCCAGTTGGACGCCCAGGTTCAGCCCCGTCTGTCCCCCGACGGTAGGTAGCAGGGCGTCCGGCCGCTCCCGGT
>JAGHDS010000396.1 GCA_021159845.1 Anaerolineae bacterium | reverse complement strand
GGTAACCGCCAGTGGCGTTCTCCCCTTCCCGCTTCACCAGCAGCGCGGCCGGGTCGTTGTCGGTGAAGTCCAGTTCCAGCGCTCTCACGCTGTCTCCGTAGACGATCAGCGCCAGCCCGCCGGCCGGGGTGGCCAGCGGGTAGACCAGGGGGGCCGTAATCAGGACAATTTTGGTTCCAGCAAAAGGAGCCGGACGAAGCCAATTGCGTCTGTTCCATGTACACCCTCCAATCATCTTGATGCAGTACATTATGCATCAACACGACCGAGGGAGACTACCTACCTCTCGGTGCTCTCGATAAGCTCGCGGTGAGAGATGGCTGGGTTGCTACGCGTCGTGCAGGATCATGACCGCCTTCGAGGGGAGCGTTACCCGTCCTTTTTGTACCTGTCCGGTGAGTATGTCTTCCATCTCCTTGGGTAAGATGACTTCACGAGCCTCGTCGGCATGGTTCAGCAGGAAGAGGAGCCGCTTATCCTTCTGCCACTTTTCAACCGCCTCAACCTCTGCCGGTGTGTTCAGCGCGGGTGACAGCCCCGATGTGGCGATCGACCATTCGACCAGGGCCTCCTGTAGCCGCTCGTCGCCGAACGTCCCGACGTAGAGCACCTGGCCTCGGCCAACGCGGTTCAGCGTGATAGCAGGATGTCCCATGTAATATTGCGCATCGTAGCGGGCTACGACCTCCGCCGTGGTTGGGTGCAGCACGTCGCACCATAGGCGCGCGTGAGTCGCCAGGTCGGAGGATCCCCCGGGCAGTGAGAGCTGTAGAGGAACGTCGATATCAGCCGGTAGCGCCTCGTACTCTTCCACTTCCACGCCGCATAGCTCGGTCAGCGGGCCGGGCAGTGGCATGTTCACCACCGCGTTGTGTTCGTCCTTGACCCCTGTGCGGGCTGTGGTGAGGAGCAGGCCACCGTTTTCCACGTAGCGACGGAGGTTCGCGGCCACATTTTCCGGCAGGATGTAGAGGGCTGGCGCGATGACCACTTTGTAGCGGCTTAGATCTGCTGTAGGCGGCACGATATCCACGCTCACGTTGCGTTGATGGAAGGCGTTGTAGTAGCCCGCGAGAAGCTCGGGGTATCGGAAATTCGGGTGGTTCGGTTGGATCTGGAAGGCGAACCTGGTATCGTAGCACAGGATAATGGCGACTTGTGCTTTCGTCTCCGCGCCTGCCAACTGGTCGCCGATGCGCTGTAGCTCCATCCCGATGCTCTGGATCTCCCGGTATCGGCGTCGCGGCTGGCCGTCGTGGTCCAGTACGCCGTGCCAGTACTGCTCGGTCCCGAAGCGGCTCGTGCGCCAGCGGAAGTAGAGGATGGCATCGGCACCGTGGGCGATGGCCTGGTATGTCCATAGCCGGATCTCGCCTGGCCGCGGTGTTATGCCCACCGTCTGCCCCCCTCCGGATCCGGATTGTTCCTCCATCACCCAGAAGTTTTTGCCTTTCAATCCGCGCATGGTATCGTGCTCGATCGCTCGGGACGCGGCCGGTACGTTCATCTCCAGCCGCCATGCCAGGCGAGGGTAGTTATCCCAGGATACGAAGTCCAGCGGCTTGGCCAGGTCGAAGTAGTTGATGCGATCGTAATGAAGTCCCATGAAGTTGTGGGTGATGAAATGGTCAGGGCAGACCTGCCGCAGGATATCGATTTGCTCTTGCTGGAATCGCACATAGGAGTCGGACATGAATCGATCGTAGTCCAGCGCGAGTCCTGGATTGGGCGCGCCGCCGGTCTCCAGCGGCACGGGGATTTGCGACCATTCGGTGTAGACGTGGCTCCAGAAGGCTGTGCCCCAGGCGGTGTTCAGCGCTTCCAGACTCCCGTATTTCCGTTGGAGCCATGTGTGGAAATGGGCCTGGCAGGTGGAACAGTAGCATCGGTCACCGAACTCGTTGTCGATCTGCCAGCCGATGACGGCCGGGTGGTTCGCGTAGTGCTCTGCCATCGCCTGGGTGATGATTCGGCTGCGCTCTCGGTATCCCGGATGGTTCGGGCAGTATTCCCGGCGGTTCCCGTAGGTCTGGCGCTGGCCGGATGGGAGGACGCGATACGCGTCGGGGTACGTGGCCATCACCCAGGGTGGAGGAGAGGCGGTGGGGGTGCCTAAGACGGCCTGGATTCCGTGGACGTGCAGGATATCGAGCGCCCGATCCAGCCAGTCGAAATCGAAATGATCCGGCTGCGGTTCCAGGTAGCTCCAGGCGAACTCGGCCAGCCGGACGGTGTTGATCCCAGCTTCCTGCATCATTCGGGCATCTGTCTCCCAGCGTTCCTGTGGCCAGTGCTCGGGGTAGTAATCAACGCCGAAGCGGAACATGATGATTCCCTCCTGTACAAGTTTGGGCCCTATACTGAATTCAGTCGGGCGTGATGCGCTTCCTCGTCCGGTACCAGCATGTCTTGTTGTGCGACGATCTCCGATACTTCTAGCCCGGCTGTGGCCCGATACCCTCACCAGGTGGGGCAGGGCTTTGCGTTCCTTCTTTCGGGATGCTCAGGACATCAACTCCTCCGCCATCGCTCGGGCGGCCTCCCGGATCGCCACCAGCTTATAGTCCCGGCTCCAGCGGTTCACCGGGATGAGATCGAACACCCGGGCGCGAACGTGCTGGATCCAGCGCTCCATATTCAGCAAGCACGTGATCATGCCGCCGCCGCTTCCGCCGGCGGCTGCTACAGCGATGACTGGCTTTCCGAAGAGAGCGCTTTCCTCGCGTCGGGGCGCCTCACATCGTCGCAGCCGGTCCGTGAACGCTTTAGCCGATTCGCTCAAATCGCCCCAGTAGACTGGGGTGACCAGCACAAGAGCGTCTGCCTCCCTGATACGGGCATGTAACGGCTGGAAGTCGTCCTCCTCTTGGCACTCATGCTCATTCAGACAGGTCCCCCATCCGTTGCCACATGCCTGGCACAACCCAATGTCCAGGTCATTCAGTCGCACTTCCTTGGCCTGAGCGCCGGCCTGGCGGATGCCCTCTAGCACCGCGGTCGCACAGGCCGCCGTCAGCCCATCTCGGTTTGGACTGGAACTGAGCACGATAACGTTCATAATCTCCCCTCTTGGTGCTGATCTGCTTTATACAAAAAGAAATCACCCTCGTAGCTACTCAGCCCCTCCAACGACAGGACGCAGATGATGCTGATGATACACGCTGATTTTTAATCATCGGCGTCTATCAGCGGATGATTAAAAATCAGCGTCCTATTTTGCCCAAGACCGGCAGGTACGTCCCCTCTTATTATACAAAACTTCTCAAGGGTGATTGATGCGGTGATTACCCATAAGTACGACATGTATGCTTAACATGCCTTTCTCCACCGCAGAGACGCCGAGGATGCAGAGGAACTCCCTTTATTTTTCTTCCTCCTCAGCGCTCTCTGCGACTCAGCAGTGAGATGTGGGTAATCACCGCTGATTGATGGGGCGTGTTCACCATTCTCCTAATGACTGCGTCTGGGAACCTTGCCCCGACAAAGCCTCCTGCATGAGGCGTTCGCTGATCTCCTGAGCGATCTCTTTCATCGAGTCGTCTATGATGGGGTAGGCCAGCCATACCGTGGCGATGCCGAACAGCGCTCCTGTGATGAGGCGCAGCCACCAGTTGCTTTCGCGTAGCCCAATTACCTGCGTGAGGCCATCCAGCCCCATCGGAGCAAGGAATAGCATATACCATTTCAGGGGCAGCGGGCGGATGCGAACACGGCGTCTCAGCAAGCCGTAGGCTATGCCAGCCAGCATAATCGAACTGTAGATCGCCGTATCGCGCTCGCAGAAGGCGATCTTGTAGCCAGTGACCTCGTTGCCGCGGAAGAATCGACGCTGCCACGTGGATAGCCCAGGCGACATGCCATGGGCTTCCAATTCTGTGATGTTATAGGCGGGCTTTTCACCGAAGAGGAAGAAGGATCGTTCCGGTAGTTGGTGGCATACGGGCATGTAGGCCAGGTAGATCAGCCTGCCGGGCGTGGTGGCGCCCAGGTGCATGAGGATAGGGGCCGATACGGGCAACGCTACAAAGATGCCGACGAGGACGTTAAACATCGCCAGCCAGTGGCGGGCCATGCCGTACACCAGCCTGTCAATGATGGCAGCCCAATGCTCGAATTTGGTGGTCGGGAAGGGACTGACGTTCATTGGAGGATCGTCTCCAGATGTTTTTGAAGTACCTCCGGTCGTAGGAGCCCTATCCAGCGCGCCGTGATGATCCCCTCTCGATTTACGAAGATGCTGCTGGGCAGGTTGCGGACCTGGTACGCCCGGGCGATCTGCCCGGAGGAATCGATCAGAATGGGGAAGCTCACACCCATCTGGGAGACGAACGCGGCGACCATCTGCGGTGGGTCTTGCATATCCACGCCCAGGATTACCAACTGGTCTGCCTTGTGATCTTCGTAGGTTTGTACTAACTCGGGCATTTCGGCGCGGCACGGAGGGCACCATGTGGCCCAGAAATTGATGATTACTGGGCGGCCTTTCAAGTCGCTCAAACGCTCATGCCGGCCGTCTGGGTAGATCACCTCAAAGTCGGGCGCTGGATGCCCTACGGCTGGCGAGCCCGCCCCTGGTACTACTGCTCCCCTTGCTATCGTTACCGTCTGAGTGGATGCGTGTGCTGCGATTGTCGCCGACTTGTGATGGAACCACAGGTCGATTATGGCGATGATGATGAGGAGGGCGGCTATCCCTGCGATTCCCAAGGCGATCGTTCGAGGTGAGGATGATCGCGAAGATTCCTTGCGTTTGGCTGTTTTGGTCGTGTGCGAGCGCGTGCTGCGTTTTGTCTTGCGTTTCATGGCCGTCATCATCCCTTACGGAGTAATTCCCTTGGTCATTGGGCCGCTCGAGTGGTCCCTGCCAGGGAGGCGCCGCTCAGGTAGCCGATATACCCGGGGATTAAGGGAAGCACACAGGGGGAGAAGAACGACAGCAGCCCCGCCAGAAAGGCCAGCGGGAGCGATATCTGGGCGCTGTTGGGGCTCACGTTGCCCTCTATGGTGACCAGGCCCTGTCCGAATCGGCTGAGAAAGTCGCCTGAGAGCAGCCGAAGCTGGTCGGTTAACAGTAGCCAGCCTATTAGGATGAGGAATAACCCGCTGAGGATCGAGACGATCCCCGCGTAGCGGTTCAGGCGTCGTAGTAACGGGGTGATCGTGCTGAAGGCTGCGCCTGTCAAGAGGAAGGGAATGCCCAGCCCTAATGAATACGCGGCCAGGAGTACCGTGCCTTGGGCCACGGTCTGTTGTTGAGATGCCAGCAACAGGATGGCGGCCAGGATGGGGCCGACGCAGGGAACCCATCCGGCGGAGAAGAAGACGCCGGTCATGAAGGAGGACAGGTATCCTCTACGCGTGATCTTCATTTGGGCCCGGTGCTCGGTGTACAGAAGTGACATGAGGAAGTAGGCTATCTTCACCGTCGCTCGGGCCCACGGGCGTGTTTGCCAGTCCGGATCACGTTGGACGCGGTCGCTGATCCAGCCGAATACCCCCATGGTCACCAGCCCGAAGATGATGAGGAGGACACCGCCAAGCTGTTGAATCAGCGGGAGGTAGGCGTAGACTACGTAGCCTACCAGCCCTACGGACGCCCCCAGGAGCGTGAAGACCAACGCGAACCCGGCTACGAAGGCCGCCGCGTGTAGAAATGTGCTGTTCTGTCGGAGCATGAAGTCGTCTACCCCTCCCTATTTTGGTGACGCCACTCTTTGCCTCGGGAATCAGAAGAGAATCGGTGGCACTGAGCTCGCAAGAGCTGCTCAGATGCCCGGTCACGGACTGTCCGATGGTCGTCTATGCGTCGGCTGCGAATACAATCTCCCCGTTCACCCACGTTTGCCAGGCGCTGCCATCCTCCTCCAGGATGGCGATGTCGGCGGCGTAGCCTGGGGCCAGCCTGCCCAGCCGGTCCCCGTGGCCGATCAACTGGGCGGGCGTCGTCGTGGCGGCCGTCAGAGCATCGGGGAAGGGGATCCGCACCCGTTCCACGAGGGTGATCACATCCTGGTTCAGAAGAGCGATCGCACCGGCCAGTGTTCCGTCCTCCAGTCGAGAGGTGTCGCCATCCAGGAACAGGTGGTACCCCTCCCAGTCGTACTCACCCGATGGCATCCCGGCATAAGGGATCGCATCACTGATCAGGACCATGCGGGTGGGGCCTTTCAACTTCCATAACAGTGCCATCGCGCCGGGGTGGATATGGTGCCCATCGGCGATAAGTTGGGTCACGAGCTCATCATGCAGGAGTACGGCTCCCAGTGCCCCCGGCCGGCGGTGATGGAAGCCGCGCATGGCGTTGAACGCGTGAGTGACATGGGAGAGCCCGATCTTGACCCATTCCGAAACTTGCTCGAAGGATGCGTCAGTATGGCCAAGTACAGGCAGGACGTGTTGCTCTAACAGACGGGGAATCAGTGCGGCGGCGTCTCCTTCTTCCGGGGCGAAGGTGATCATCTTGATGTGTCCTTGTGCCGCCTCCTGCATTCGCTGATATTCCTCCCATGTGAGGGGATGTTGTATGTCCGCCGGGGCCATCCCTGGCCGCTTGGGCGACAGGTGGGGACCCTCGATGTGGATGCCCAGTATCCGGGCACCTCGCGGACGGGCATCGATCACCGCCGCGATCTCCTTCAATGCCTGGAACACGCGATCCATAGGGGCCGTGATCGTTGTCGGGCAGAAGGCCGTGACGCCGTACCGAGGTAGCGACGCGGCTACCTCGGCGACACCCTGGCCCATGCAGCTGTGTCCAAGTAACCCATGCATATGGATGTCGATCAGTCCGGGCACGATCCGTCGTCCGCCAGCGTCGACGACCTGTGCGTCAGATGGGATCTCGATCATGTGAGCTGGCCCGACGGCGGCGATGGTCTCTCCGTCGATCAGGACGACGCCGTTGTCCGCTACTGCCTGGGGGGTGAAAAGTTGGCCGTTGATGATCGCTTTCATGGTTACGCCTCGCTTTGTCCTCTTGTGTTTGGTTTTGGTATGCGTGTATCTCCCAGATGGGAAGACCCTACCTCGGTTTCGATGCGACGTTGGCCGCTATCAGGATGGGGTCCCACACGGGGGCGAAGGGTGGCGCGTAGGAGAGGTCCAGGTGTCCGAGGTCCTCGGTGGTCCAGCCCGCATGGAGAGCGGCGGCCAGTACGTCGATGCGTTTGGCGACCCCCTTGCGGCCGATCATCTGTCCGCCTAGCAGCCGCCCGCTTTCTCTTTCGTAGACCAGCTTGACGTGGATCGGCGTGG
>JAGHDS010000034.1 GCA_021159845.1 Anaerolineae bacterium | reverse complement strand
GGACACTAGAGCCAGGGAACGCAACCTTGAAGCCCGACCTCTGAAAAGGTCGGGCTTCAAGGTTGCGTTCCCTGGCTCTAGTGTCCTGGCGTGATTCCCGTCCAGAGTTGGTAGAGGCCGAAGACCAGCAGAGCGAGCGCCGATGCCCAGATGAGTAAGCGGCGAGTTTGAGAGCCGATCTGGCTGGCGGTGGCGAACAGGATCACCAGGGCAGCGGATCCGCCGACCATTGCTCCGTAGAAGCTGGTTATGAAGCTGATGCCTAACCCGGCCGAGCGGCGCCACCCCTCTAACAGGATAGGGCCGGCGACAGCTCCCCAGAAAAGGTAGGGGTTGGGATTGAGAAGGTTCATCACCGCGGCTTTGGTCAGGCTTCGGGGCCGGGGGCTTTGAGAGCGCTCGCCGATGCAAGGCTGACGGGCCGTCTGGTAGGCTCCGAATGCCAGATAAAGGATGAAGATGCCCCCGGCTATTCGGATCGAGCGCAGAAGCCACTCGGGTGTCTGAGTCAGGATGAAGAGCACCAGCGCAATGATGGGGCCATCGCTGAAGAGCGGGGCCAGGGTTGCCGGCAGTGTGCGTTTCCACCCGTGTTGCAGGGTTTGTGCGAGCAGGAAAGCCTGGAACGGCCCTGGCATTGCGGCGGCCGAGATTCCTAGCGTAATCCCTTGTAGCAAGTATCCAATCACGAGATCCCCTGTTTTAGGCCCTGTTGTTCTATCCGAGTAGCGCTAGCCGTTCCTTCAGTCGGGTCAGCCGACTCTTCAGCTCCGCCAGCTTCGCCTCTTCCCGGGCGATCACCTCAGCCGGGGCTTTGTTGCGGAACCCTTCATTACTTAGCAGCTTCTCGCTGCGAGCGATGTCCTTTCGCACGCTCTCCATAGCCTTGTTGAGCCGCTCTCGCTCTGCATCCAGGTCTACCATGCCGGCCAGTGGCAGGTACACCGTCGCCTGCCCAGCCACGATGGTCACCGCCTGCTTGGGAGCCGGTATGGACTCCTCGATGGTTAGCTGCTCGGGATCGAGCCGGGCGAGCATCGCCAACACGTCTCGTTGCGATTGCAGTAGATCCAATGCGTCGCCCGCGTTGATCAGAGCAGCGATCCGCCGTCCAGGCTGCACATCGTATTCGGCGCGGGCGTTTCGGATTCCTCGCACGATCTCCTGCACCAGGCCCATCTGTGCCTCAGCCGTCTCGTCCGTGGGCCCTGGCTCTGGCCAGCGGGCGATGATCAACGCCTCTCCCTCGTGTGGTACCTGTTGCCAGATCGCCTCGGTTACAAAGGGCATGAACGGGTGTAGCAGGCGCAATGTGTGCTCTAGCACATATACCAGCACTCGTCGGACCGTTTCTCTGGCGAAGTCGTCCTCGCCGTACAGCCGAATCTTGGCGATCTCGATGAACCAGTCGCAGAACTCGCCCCATAGGAACTCATAGATCCGGCGGCCGGCCTCGCCATACTGGTATGACTCCATCATGTCCGTGACCTCGCTCACCAGTCGGTGATAGCGGCTGATGATCCAGCGGTCGGCCAGGGTGAGGCCCGGTTCGTCTGGGCTCATCTCCGCCACTGGCGCCGTGTCATCCAGATTGGTGATCACAAAGCGGGCCGCGTTCCACACCTTGTTCGCGAAATTACGAGCGCCCTCGACCTTCTTCTCGTCGAGTTTGATGTCGTTGCCGGGTGTGCTGGAGGTCATCAGGGTGAATCGCAGCGCGTCGCAGCCGTATTCGTTGATGAGCTCCACGGGGTCCAGCGCGTTGCCCAGCGACTTGCTCATCTTGCGCCCTTGGGCATCTCGGATAAGGCCGTGCAGGTACACCACTTCAAAGGGGGGCTTGTCTGTGAAATGGAGCCCCATCATGATCATGCGAGCCACCCAGAAGAACAGGATGTCGTAGGCTGTCTCCAGTACGCTGGTTGGGTAGAAGTATTTGTAGTCCTCGGTCTCCTCAGGCCATCCCAGGGTGCTGAACGGCCATAGCCCGGACGAGAACCAGGTGTCCAGCACATCCGGATCCTGCTCGATGTTCTTGCTGCCGCAGTGGGCGCACTCGGTGGGATCTGTGATCTCGCACGTCATCCCGCCGCAATCCTTGCAGTACCACACAGGGATGCGGTGCCCCCACCAGAGCTGGCGGCTGATGCACCAGTCCCGGATGTTCTCCATCCAGTTGAAGTAGACGCGCTCGAATCGTTCCGGGATGATGCGGATGCGGCCGTCACGCACGGCTTCCATCGCCTTCTCGGCCAGGGGCTTGATCTTCACGAACCATTGGGTGGAGATGCGCGGCTCGATGACCGTGCCGCAGCGCTGGCAATGTCCAATGGCGTGGCGATGTGGCTCCACCTTTACCAGCAGCCCTTCCTTCTCCAGGTCGGCCACCAGTCGCTCGCGGCAGACGAAGCGGTCCAGCCCGGCGTAAGGACCGGCCTTCTCGTTCATCTTCCCCGTGTCCGTCATCACGTCGATCTGTTCCAGCCCGTGACGTTGGCCGATCTCATAATCGGTGGGGTCGTGGGCTGGGGTCACCTTCACCGCTCCGGTGCCGAACTCCGGGTCCACCGCCTCATCGGCGATGATGGGGATTCGACGGCCGATGGCTGGCAGCACGGCCACGTGCCCCACCGTCTGGGTATATCGCTCATCCTCGGGATGCACAGCCACCGCCGTATCGCCCAGGATCGTCTCCGGCCGGGTGGTCGCCACCTGGATGAACTCGGTCGCCCCCTCCGCCCAGCGGCCCGATCCCCACTCGGCGCGTGGCCCATCCCATTCGTCGCTGATGAGCGGATAGCGCACATACCAGAGATGGCCGTCCTCCTCTTGGTGTTCTACCTCCAGGTCGGAGATGGCGGACTCGCAGCGGGGGCACCAGTTCACCAGATAGGTGCCGCGATAGATCAGGCCTTCCTTGTATAGGGTGACGAAGGCGGTGCGAACGGCGCGGGATAGCCCCTCGTCCAGGGTGAACCGTTCCCGATCCCAGTCACAGCTCACGCCCAGCCGGCGGTGTTGCTCTGTGATCCGGGCGCCGTATTCCTCTTTCCATTGCCACACTCGCTCTATGAACTTCTCGCGCCCCAGATCATGGCGGGTCAACCCCTCCTGGGCCAGTTGGCGTTCCACCACGTTCTGCGTGGCGATCCCCGCGTGGTCGGTTCCGGGTACCCACAGTGTGGGTACACCCTTCATGCGATGATAGCGGATCATCAGATCCTCGACCGCGGCTGTCATGGCGTGCCCCAGGTGCAGTGCCCCTGTCACATTGGGTGGGGGCATGGAGATCACGAAGGGTTTCTGGTCTCGGCTGGCCAACCCTTTGGCGAATTGCGTTTCCGGTTTGAAGTATCCCTGGGCTTCCCACCAGTCGTAAAGCTGTTGTTCAAACGCTTGTGGGTCGTACGTCTTGGGCATCTCTTTCTGATCAGCCATCACGCTCCTTCCCTCATGTATAATCCCTGGCAGTCTGGGCCTAACCGTGGTATGTCGAGGTGATATGCGTATCTCCCCTATATACAGTGTCTGATGTCAGGTTCAATACGATATGTTGTGGTTGCGGCGGCTCCGTGGCTTCCACGGTTGAGTGCGGCGCCACCCGGTTCCTGGTCCCCAACGAAAAACCCTCTCGCCACAAGGACGAGAGGGCCCTCCCGCGGTACCACCTTGCTTGACGAGACGCGCGATACGCCTTGTCCGCTCTGTGCTGTAACGGGCAAACCCGGGCTTCCCTACTTGGGCTTCAGGCAGCCAGCTCCCCGGCGACCTTCGGCGGCGCTCATCGAGCGAGGCTTCCAGCCGACGACCTCGCCTCTCTGGCGACTGCGTACCGCCTACTCCTCCGGTTCCCAGCCGTTATCTCTCATTGACAAGGAGATTATAGCTCTAGCCTGGGGTGGTGTCAAACGGCGCGAACTATCGTCAACCCCCGGCCAGGCCGCCGCCATCTACCACCAGAGCTGTGCCGGTGACGAAAGATGCCGCGTCGCTGGCGAGGTAGAGGACGGCCTGAGCGATGTCTTCTGGTCTGCCGATGCGTTTCAACGGACGGCGCGCGGCCTCTGCTAAGAACTTATCGGTCTGCTCGCCGAGCTGCCGCGCCTCCTCCCGTAACATGGGGGTATCCGTGTCGCCCGGGCAGACGCAGTTCACCCGGATGTTCTGATCTCCGTGATCCAGCGCCATAGCTCGGGTCATGTTCACCACGGCTCCCTTGGAGGCGCAGTACGATACGGCGTTGCGCCCGCCGACGAGCCCCCACCCCGAGGCTGTGTTGACGATGGCACCCCGCCTGCCTGGGCCATCACCGGGATGGCGTACTTGCTCATCAGGAAGATCGACTTGACGTTCACGGCCATCACCCGGTCCCACTCCTCCTCAGTGGTCTCCAGCACCGTCGCCCGTCGGATGATGCCCGCGTTGTTGAAGAGAATATCGAGCCCGCCCAGCTCCTCAACGGTGCGTTCCACAGCCCGCCGACAGTCCTCAGCCCGGGTCACATCGCATTGGATGAAGATGGCGCGCTCGCCGGCGTCGAGGATCTCCTGGGCCACGGCCTGTCCCCTCTCCGCGTCGACATCCACCACGGAGACCGCCGCACCCTCCCGGGCGAACAGCAGCGCCGTCGCCCGCCCGATCCCCGAGGCGGCTCCGGTGATCAACGCTCGCTTTCCGTCCAAAACTCCCATGAGAAGACCTCCGCTCCACTCGCGTATGATACATAAGCGTCGGCGCGAGGAAACGCGCCGACGGTGTGCCCTCTATGCTCTGATCTCTCGATTGGCTGCTATGATGGCCTCTGTCCTCTCCCAAACATGAGGCAAGGACGCCCTGACCTGCTCCCCACGTCGTTGAAGATCGGTGAGCGAAGTGATGCCAAGGTCGCCGAGCAGTTGGCGATAGCCGCGCTCGAACCTCTCTCTCGTCTCTACGGGAGCGTCGTGATGGAAGATGACCTGACACCTGGAGTACGTGGCCACGATCCAGAACACAGCCTCT
>JAGHDS010000051.1 GCA_021159845.1 Anaerolineae bacterium | reverse complement strand
GAACAGTCCCCATGAGCGGTGGCACACCGCATAACGATGAAAATGGATGGTCGATACCGATGAGCATAAGAACGCAGATGACGTTGATGCACACAGACCCTCACGGATCATCCAGATTTTGCCCTTTCATCTGCATAGATCGGCTCCTTCTGCGTCATCGGCGTTCACCGACTCTATTTTCGAAGCAGTTACCGCATACAAAAGGGTTGCGCGACCATCGTTAAACTGGTAGAATAACGATAAGCATCTCTGATCTCTCCTCCTTCCTTGGCACTGTTTCGGCTAAACACGATCCGTTGAGAATCAACGATTACATCACAGATGCGGGAGGTCTACCTATGAGCTTTCTTGATGTCCTCTGGATCTTTATTATCCTCTCGAGCCTGCAGCCGGTGTTGCGACAGCGATACGTAGAAGCGATGCGGCAGCGGGTCATCCGTTCCATTGAGAAAAAACGCGGCTCGCGGGTGATCACGATGCTGCATCGACAGGAGACGATGACCTTGCTCGGATTCCCGGTCTCCCGCTACATTAACATCGAGGACAGCGAGCAGATCCTGAGGGCAATCCGGCTAACCCCTGATGATATGCCGATCGACCTGATCTTGCATACCCCAGGTGGGTTGGTGTTAGCAGCGGAACAGATCGCCCACGCGCTGGTACGTCACAAAGGGAAGGTGACTGTCTTCGTTCCCCATTATGCGATGTCAGGTGGCACACTGATTGCCCTGGCCGCGGATGAGATCATCATGGATGAGAACGCTGTCCTGGGCCCGGTAGACCCCCAGCTAGGCCAGGCAGCAGCGGCATCGATCGTTCGAGTTCTTGAGATGAAGGATCCCAACAAGATCGACGATCAAACCCTGATCATGGCAGACCTCGCCCAGAAGGCGTTGCGGCAAGTTCATACCACAGTTCAGGAGATACTGACGGCGAAGGGGATGGACGAAGCCAAGGCCAAGGAGATCGCAGACCTGCTCAGTACGGGGACATGGACGCATGACTACCCTATAACGTGTGACGAGGCCAGGGACATGGGGCTGCCGGTTAGCTCGGACATGCTGGACGAGGTATACACACTCATGGACTTGTATCCCCAGCCGACACAACGCCGCCCTTCAGTCCAATACATACCTCTCCCCTACGAACGTCGTGACAACGGGGATGCCAATCGCCACGGAGGCGGCTCATGATCCCGCTAGGCGATAATACACCTAGGCGACACGTCCCCACAGTCACCTATCTGCTGATCGGCCTGAACGTCCTGGTTTTCCTCGTCGAGTTGGTCCAGGGCCCCCGGCTGCAACACTTCATCTATCAATGGGGGGCGGTCCCAGCCCGGCTGGCGCGCTGGCCACAACACCCGATCGTGTTAATCACGCTGGTGACCAGCATGTTCTTGCACGGAGGCTGGTGGCACCTGATCGGCAACATGGTGTATTTGTGGATATTCGGTGATAATGTAGAGGATCAGTTGGGTTCGATTCGCTATCTGCTTTTCTATCTGTTCGGAGGCATCGCAGCGGGTGTGCTTCAAGCGTTGCTCTCGGCGGGGAGCAACGTGCCGGGGATTGGGGCCAGTGGAGCTGTGGCGGCAGTGTTAGGGGCCTACCTCGTATTCTTCCCCGCGGCCCAGGTCCTGGTGGGAATTCCCCTCTTCTTTTGGTTCGAGGTCTTTGCCATCCCTGCCGTCCTCGTCCTGGGATTCTGGTTCGTCAGCCAGTTCTTCAACGGCTTGCTGACACTGGCCGTGGGACGGGCAGCCTTCACTGGGGGCGTAGCTTGGTGGGCCCACGTTGGTGGGTTCCTGTTTGGTATGATTATAGGCCCTGCGATCCGACCGCGCTGGCGTCGACGCCCGCCGTGGTCACCCTACATCTACTACTATCGCTGAGTGCAGCATTAAGTGCCGTTCCCATTCCATTTCAGTTGAAAGCCACAGCAGGAGCCGGGGATCTTTGAGATTCCCGGCTCCTCGTTGGTGAAATGCAGATTGTGACCAAGCCGCGGCGCGGCATCGAGCGCAAGCCGCGCTCAGCAAAGATCTAAGGAGGCAGACCGATGAAGCTCGCTATCTCCAGCTACTCGTTCAACCGCTTTGGCACCCAGATCGAAGGGCCAGAATGTCCTCCATTCACAAAGATGATCCAGGCGGCGGCCGACTATGGGGTTTCCGGCATCGAACTCCTGGGCGTACAATTCGAATCCGCAGACCGTGCCTATCTTAACGAGCTCAAGTACGCTGCGGTCAAAAATGGGGTCGAGATATGCGCCGTATCGGCCCATCATAATTTCGTGAACCCGGATCCGGCGGAGCGACGGCGCCAGATGGACATCGTCACCAAATGGATCGATGTGGCTTCCTACCTGGGAGCGAGTGTGGTACGCGTTTTCGGGGGACGTTGGGGAACCATCCCCAAGTTCGATGACTACATGGCTGCTGAGGGGAAAGAGCCGCCTCTCGAGGGATACACAGACGAGGAAGCCTTGGAGTGGGTCATCGAGTCCTTCAAAATATGCACCTACTACGCGGAGCAGCGCGGCATCATCCTTGGTCTGGAAAACCATTGGGGATTCACCGGCGATGCCGAGGGCACCCGTCGCATCATTGAGGGCGTTGGATCCCCCTGGCTGCGCGCCATTCTGGATACGGGGAACTTCCTCTCCGACGCGGAAGCCCAGCGAGCAGCCCTGGCCCCTTATGCCATCATGGTCCATGCCAAGACCTACGTTGGCGGAGGCATCTACTACACGCTCGACATCAACTACCGGCAGGTGCGCGAGCTGCTGGAGAGCGTGGGATTCCACGGCTACATCTCACTAGAGTTCGAGGGGAAGGCTCACCCGGACGAGGGCATTCCACGAAGCTTGCATATGCTGAGGGAGGCCTTTGGGCCTGCCCTGCGATAACACGAACACATTAACGCTGGGGAGGCTCACTGTAACATGCTGAGGATCACCATTCCAGGAGGGCCGGTGCTTCGGCTGGAGCACCTGGTTATGGACTTAAATGGGACGCTGGCAGTAGATGGCACCCCGCTGCCGGGTGTTGCTGAAGCCTTGAACGCGCTTCGCCTGCGACTTAACCTTCTGTTGTTGACCGCTGACACGCACGGCACGGCTGAGACCGTAGCACACGAGCTCGGCGTTACCCTGCATCGTCTACCTCCTGGCGATCAGGTGATGCAAAAGCGGGATCTCGTGCACGAGCTGGGCTCGAACCGAGTCGTCGCTATGGGCAATGGGGCCAACGACGTGGGAATGCTGGCTGAGGCAGCTCTCTCGATTGCCGTTCTAGGTAGGGAGGGGGCGGCTTTGCAAACCCTGTTAGAGGCCGACGTGGTCGTGACAAGCCCGGTGGATGGCTTAGCGCTGTTGCAACATCCGCGGCGCTTGATCGCCACGCTCCGGCGCTCCTGAGTGAACGAGGCAGCCTGCTGGTTCACGTGTGAAGCAGCAGGCTGCCCGGTGGCAAATTACTTTACGGTCAGGAGGCCGCATCCTGGGTTCCGGAGGATTGCTCAGGCTTCCCATCCTTGTCTTCTTCACGCATAGCTGCGCGAAAATCGCGAATACCGCGTCCTATAGCTCCCCCCAGCTCGGGCAAACGGCCAGCGCCGAAGATAGCCAGCACGATTACCAGGATGATGATGAGCTCCATTGGCCCTAGATTTGGCATAGTGACCAGCCACCTCCTTCGGTGAGATGCGGCCCCAAATAGGTATGGCCGCCCATCTGTAGTTAAGATTACCATATCCTGTGCCCTTTGACAAGTCTACCCCGTCTGAACTGGTAACTGTTCCCCGTTAGGGTAAGAGAAATTAGCTGTACCGCCACCACAAGCCGAATCAAGCCCCCTTCTCCCAGGCGTGGGAGAAGCGGAGTGGGGGATGAAGGCCGTTCACCGCCAAAGCACTTAAGGCTAGACGTCTGATATCGAGAGCGTCTTCTCGCTCACCGAATGTCAGTGAGCCCCGGTGGGAGAACGGTGAACAATTATGCAAGCGGTGGGGCATTTCAAACCAGTGATGGGATGCGGGCGCAAGTTGGGAAGAAGCCCGGATTCTCCGAGAAGCCGGGCTTCTTCCCCGGTCTGGGACTTTGGTGGGCGTCTTGGGTCCGTCAGCTTGCTCAGATAATGGCCTTCTCAGGATAGAAGATGGCCATGAGGGCGTTGCTTGTACCTCCGCCGTGGCTGCGCTACAATACGGCCGCTATGTCCACCACGTCCCGTCGCCTTCTGATCGGCCTGCGCATCATCGCTCTGGCCGTGATTCTCCTGCACCTGGCGGCCCCTCTCCTGGCTGAGTCCTACGCCTGGGGCGTGTGGCCGATCACGTATCTCCCGTGGCCGGTGCGGTGGTTCCTGGCCGGGCTGGCTGTCCTGAGCTGTTGGCCTCTGGCCGCCCTGTGGATCATCAGAGCTGGAGACCACATCGCCCGACGGTTGCCTGTCCGGTACGTACCCGCGGTGTTAAGCCTCGTCGGGCTGCTCCTCTTTTGGCGCTTTCGCCTGGTTCATACCCGCTGGGGCGATGCGTACATCCTCAGCCAGGCCATCGCTCATCCCGATGTGCACCTCACATACACCTGGCAGGCGCCGCTGACCGTCTACCTGCACGCCCGGCTGTGGGTGCTCGGCCATCGGTTGTGGGGATGGAAGGATGCCATGCCCGCCTACGCGCTCACCAGCACGCTCGCCGGAGCGATCTTCGTGTACATGCTGGCCCTGTTGAGCATCGAGGCGCAGCGGGAGCGATGGGCGCGCATCCTCACGTTTGGCCTTGTCATCACATTAGGGACCGTACAGCTCTTCTTTGGCTATGTGGAGAATTACACGCTGATGTCCCTGGGGATGCTGATCTACCTCTGGCTGGCGTGGCACTGCCTGCACGGGGAAGTCTCGCCCCTCTGGCCGGCGATAGCGTTGGCGCTCACCAACGCGCTGCATCCCGCCACGATCGTTTTGGCGCCCTCCCTGCTGTACCTCGGATGGGTTTGGGCTCGGAAGGACGGCGCGCGCCGCTATGGGGCGGCCTTATGGCGGATCGCTCTGCCTATGATCGTGGTCGCCGGCGGCGTGATCCTGCTCATGCAGGCGGGTGGGCATGGGGTGACTTATCTCTTCGGTAGCGATCGTCCGGGGGGAGGCGATGCTCGCCTGTTCGTGCCCCTGTTCAAAACGACCACCCGCTGGGAGCACTACACCATGTTCTCGTGGGGGCACCTCATCGACATGGTCAACGAGCAGTGGATGACGGCGCCGGTGGTGCTGCCTGCCCTGGTCTGGCTGGCGGCCCTGGCTTGGCCTCGGCTGCGGGGCGGGACGGCCTGGACGCGACTGCTGTGGCTGGCGGCCGGGGGATATCTGCTCTTCATCTGGACGTGGAACCCGGATTACGGCGGGCAGCGGGACTGGGACCTCTTCGCCCCCGCGGCGATCCCGACCGCGTTGCTGCTGGCAGATCGCATTGTGGTGGCGTTGCCGGAGCGGGACGCCCGGGCGCAGGCGGCTGTGATGCTCATCGTGGTACAGGCGTTCCACACTATCGCCTGGGTGTATCAGAACACCTTGCCGTGGTCCTGGCCGACGTGATGGGTTATCGACGCCCCCGCGCGGCCCACAACCCACCGCCGATGATCAGCGCGCCGCCCACAAGATGGCTGAGCGTGGTCGGCTCGCGCAGGAAGAAGTGTCCCAGCAGCGCTCCGTAGAGCAGAAGCGTGTTGTAGAACATCATCGCGCCACTGGGGCCCAGGCGGCGAACCCCCTCGTTCCACGAGACGAAGCCGATCACCGCCGGGACGATGCCGATGTATGCGATGGCGAGGACGAGCCCGGCGTGCCATGAGATGGGCAGGCAGCAGGTCTCCCACGCGGCTGCGATAAGAAGGAAGGGGACGGCGAGCAGCGTGGAGAGTGCTGTGGCGGACAGCGCCGAACGATGGCTCATGACGCGGCGCCCGAGAATCGAATAGATGCCCCACAGCGTGATCGCCCCCAGAACGATGAGATCGCCCATGTTCCTGTGAAGCAGCAACCGCAAGGAAATCCGGCCGCCGGTAATCATGATGGCGACGCCGGTAAGGCCAGCGAGCGCGCCCGCGACCTGCCGTCTGGACATCGACTCCTGGATCAGGATGCTTGCGAGCAGCCCTGTGACCAGCGGCCCCAAGCCGTTGATGAGCGTGGCGTTGACGGCAGTGGTGAAATGAAGGCCCAGGTAAAGCATCGGCCCGAAGATGGCGACCCCGCTCAGGCCCATTCCCACCAGGAGCCACCGGTCCTCTCCCAAACGGCGTTCTGAGGGCGGGCGACGCCGGAGCAAAATGGCGAAAAGCAGCGAGGCAATGAGAAATCGAGCGGCCGCCAGGGTGATGGGGCCAATGCTCCCTGCCAGCCATCGCCCCAGCGCCATGTTGGTTGCCCAGGTGAACGTGGCTACGTTGACCAATGCCATGCCGATCAGTTTGTTGGGCTGTGCCTTCTCTGGCTGCAATGTCGTTGCGAGCCTCCTCTGTATGCGTTAAGACCCCGGGGGTTCGGCGTTCGGGGTGGGTCTCTTGGCCTGAAAATACAACACGGACGAAAGACGATGGACGTAAGGACAGGGCGTGTCCTCCGCTCACCTCGCTGCTGCAGCCGGTCTCCTGAGCGTGCCGCTCGCGGGGATGCTTAGCTCCTGCACTGTCCCCACAACTTGCAGATTCCAGGAAGCCGCGCTACTTCGGTGTGATCTGTCCCAACACCACCGGCCGGCGGGCACCGGTAACGGACGGCAGGTTCCCCGGCCGCCCATGCCAGGTCTCGTAGGCCAGCACGGCGAAGGCGATCGCCTCCTTGGCATCCGAGTCGATGCCAACGTCCTCGTGCCGCATGAGCCGGGCGGGAGCCAATGCCTCTCGCAGCATATCCATCAGTACGGGGTTGCGAGCTCCGCCGCCCCCCACGATCGCCTCATCCACTGGGCGTGGAAGAAAGCGGTGATACGCGTCGGCGATGCTGCGGGCGGTGAGCGCGGTGAGGGTCGCCACCACGTCCGTCGGTTCTAGCCCGCGGGCCCGCGCGGCCGACCATGCCTGCTCGAAAAACGGGGCACCAAACAGCTCACGGCCGGCGGTCTTGGGCGGCGGTCGGTGGAAATAGGAATGGGCCAGCCACTCCGCCAGTAGCGCCTCATCGACGCGACCTCGACGGGCCAGCTCTCCATCGCGGTCGAAGGACAGCGCACCGTTCGTCGCCCGCGCCGCTGCGGCATCAATGAGCATATTGCCGGGCCCGGTGTCGAAGGCCAGCACGGCGGACGGGTCGTCCCCCGGCGGCAGGTAGGTCACGTTGGCGATGCCGCCGATGTTCTGCACAGCTCGCACGCGGTTGGGGCGGCGCAGCAACAGCCAGTCCACGTAGGCGGTCAATGGCGCACCCTGGCCGCCCGTGGCCACGTCCCGGGCGCGGAAGTTGCTGACCACAGTCACGCCGGTCCGTTCGGCGATGACCGCGGCCTCCCCTAACTGAAGCGTCGAGGTGACCCGGCCCTGCGCGTCCACGTCGTGCCACACCGTCTGGCCGTGCGAGCCGATCAGGTCCACCTGAGCAGGCGTGAGCCCCGCGGCCTCGATAGCATCCAGCGCCGCCCGCGCGAAGCGCTCGCCCAGATCGAAATGGAGCCGGCATAGCTCGTCAACGTCGACCTCCCCCGGCTGGCACGCCTGCAGGATGCGGGCGCGCATGGCCTCCGGCCACGGCGTTGTGCGGAAGGCCAGGACGCGTGTCGAGAGACGCGGCGGCTCGCCCGTGATCTCGACCACAGCCGCGTCGATTCCGTCGGCTGAAGTTCCCGACATCAATCCCACGATGATCATCATCCCTCACCGCAACCGCTTGTAGAAGATGAGTTCCGTAATCCCCGGCACGACGTAGTCGGGGATAGCTCCCACCTACCGGTATCCCAGACGCCGGTAGAAAGCCTGGGCCCCCTCGTTGAAGTCGGACGTCAGCAGGAAGACGGAGCCCGCTTTCCGCCCGATGATCACCTCGGCCGTGGCCATGAGTCTGGTACCTACACCTCGACCGCGAAACTGCGGCAGTACCCCAATGAGCCGTATGTAGCCGCTACGGCCGAAGGTGCCCTGGTGCAAGAACCAGATCAACCCGGCCGGTTGTCCATCCACCACGGCGATGTATAGCTCCTCGCCGTCGCACGAGGCCGCTTCCAGGGCAAGCCGCGCTTTCTTCTCGGATACGTTGTATCGACGCCACAGTGGGTCTTGGGCAAGAAAGCGCGCCAGCGCGGGTATGTCGGCCATCGTCATCGGCCGCACATTGATCGCGTCTGTCCGGTTCATCCATCGCCCCCTACTGACCGAGCGCCTCCACGATGGCGTCGTGCACGGCCGGCCGAAAATGTGTGATCGCCTTGGGGTCGCGCCCGTAGTACACTCGATTCGTCATCAGGCTCACTACCAGTTGCCGCTGAGGGTCCACCCACAGCGAGGTCCCTGTGTAGCCGGTGTGGCCGAAGCTATCCGGGCTGAAGTATCGACCGCTGGACGAACCCGCGGCCGAGCGACGCATCCAGCCCAGGCCACGCGCGTCATCCCCGAAGCGCACCTGTTCCCGGGTCATCTCTCGCACGCTCCCCGGCGAGAGCAGGGGTGTATTCTCCCAGCGCCCTCCGTCCAGGTACATCTGGCCGAGTCGTGCCACGTGCGCGGCCGTGGCGAACAGCCCCGCATGTCCGGCCACGCCTCCCAGCCCGCCCGCGTTCTCGTCGTGCACCTCTCCGCGCAGACGACGCCCACGCCAGGCGCAGAACTCCGTGGGCACGCATCGACCTACATCAGCCCGGCTTGGCATGTCCAGGGGGCGGAATCCGGCGCCAATCAGGCCAAGCGGTTCCAACACCCAGGACCGTATGGCGGCATCGAGCCGTTGCCCTGCCAGCCTCGCCGCTGCCTCTCCCAGCAGGATGAGGCCCAGATCGCTGTACACCAGCCGCTGGCCCGGCGGGTAGAGGAAGGGATACGCACAGATGGCCTGGATTCCCCGGCTTGTGCGCTCCTCGACCGTCGGCCAGCCCGTCGGCTGACCGGGCGGCGGAGGAGGAGGCCCTACGGCCCGGTATATGCTATGCCAGGCTGCCAGCCCGGACGTGTGGGTCAGCAGATGTCGGAACGTGATGCACCTGGTGTCCACCTCCTGGCCGGCGAAGGCCGGGTCCGGAGGGATAGGCTGCCTGGAAATGGGATCCTCTGCGCCGCCGATAGGGCGCACCCCGGCGAACTGGGGGATAACCTCGGCCACGGGCTGGTCGAGACGGACATGCCCGGCCTCTACCAGCCGCATGAACGCGGTGGTCGTGAACAGCTTGGTGACTGACGCCAGGTCGAACAGCGCGTCCGGCGAGACTGGGGCAGGCTGTCCTTCCCCAGCGGACTCGGGATCCATCACGCCGTATGCGCCCTCGAAGACGGTGTCTCCCCGGTATCGCACGTGTAAGACGATTGCCGGAGCGATCCGGCCGGCTCCCGCTTCGAGAAGGCGCTCCACTCTCGCCCAGTTCATGGGGCTGCCTCCATATGAGATTGAACGCTCCGGGTCAATGGATCCAGTTTATCTTTGATTGGGTGGGTATTCAGGCAGAAAATGTGAAACAGGCTGGCAAGCACTTCTTGCGCCTGAATTTTACTTTTTAGCATCTCGCCTGAGCCCGATGATGCTTGGCTAGAGATCTCCCAGGTGCTTGCCCAGGGTCATTTTATACTGAGAGGGTAAAAGGCCGAAATAGAAGGACAGGTAAGTAACCGCTCAACCGCTCTTGCATGGTTGTGTTCCTGCAAGATTCCGTAACTTGGCATCGTGACTGGGGATGACCAGAAAACCGGAGGATTGGTTGAATTGCCCCTTTGTGAGGGATATAGCTTCAGTGTGACCCAGGTGGAGGGCTTGCACCGAAGCTTACCACTGTCTTGCTCGCAGAAGTAACTATTCACCGCTCCCTCGCTGGACCCTATTGGCATCCGGTAAGCGATGTGGATGAAGACACACTCGATACAGGCATCTAGCTCCAAGTGCTTTGGCCGCGGACGGCCCTCATCCCCCAGACCCCCTTCTCCCACGCCTGGGAGAAGGGGG
>JAGHDS010000306.1 GCA_021159845.1 Anaerolineae bacterium | reverse complement strand
CCCCAATTCGTTCCGCCGGGGAGGGGGGACCGGGGAAATGGCTTGTGGTGGCGGCGCAGTGGAGCTGCGCCGCCACCACAAGCCGAATTAAGCCCCCTTCTCCCAGGCGTGGGAGAAGGGGGTCTGGGGGATGAGGGCCATCCGCGGCCAAAACACTTGGACCTAGGCGCCTGTATTGAGTGTGTCTTCACCCACATCACTCACCGGATGCCAATGAGATCGAGGGGGGGAACGGTGAACAGTTACCCCACGCGCCCCCTTATGAAAAGCCTGGTCTCTTACGCGTTGTCCTCCCGCGAGTCGTCCAAGTGGTTCCCCTCCACATCCGCTCTCATCACTCCTCGCTGATCAGGTCCCTCTTCGCCTGGTAGAGCATCCAGGAGTGTGTCAGGCCGGGGGCGCAGGAGTTGCTTGAGACCAACCGCTCTACCTCGCGTGCATTGCACAGGTATAGCGCGCACACCTCGCCATCCTGGAAGCGGATGGTATCCAGGCCCGACGCGGCCAGCCGGGCGATGTAGAGCTGGTTGAATTGTCGGTTGAGCAGCAGTGGCTGCCTGGGGTCTTCGTCGCATCCCGGCTGTGGCTGGCCGATGGGCACTAACCCCGGCGGGGCGAGCATGGTGGGAGTGATTCCCAGTTCCTCCTCCATCTCACGTCGTGCAGCGCTCTCGTAGTCCTGTCCGGCCCGCAGGTGCCCGCCTACGGAGACGTCGATCAGGCCAGGCCAATCCGCCTTGTCGTGGCTGCGCACCTGGAGTACGAAGAGTCCATTGGGGGCCTGGAGCAATACGTGCACAGCGCGGTGACGCAATCCCAGCAGATGACATAGCCAGCGCGGCGCGATGATTCCTGTCGGCTGGCCGGTCTCATCGCATACATCGAATCGCTCATCCGTAGAGGGACGCCCCAGTCGTTCTGCCCATATGTGCGTCCACTCGTCCACCATCGTTTGAGAGATCGCACTGCCCTGGGCGGCGCGCGCCCTGTCGGTCTCCAATGCTCGCATCCAGTGTGTTTTCATGATCACCTCGTGGAAGTGGAAAGGGTGGCTTGAATGCTTTCATTTTACCTCGAAAGCGCTCCCTTTCGGAGTTTATCGCTGTCGATGATTACTTTGTTGACTGCATGATGGCTCTGGAGGCTGATCTCGGGATGGAGCACCAACTGCTCTGGTTGGCGGTCGGCACATCCTCGTATACAATGAGAGTGCTCCCGAGGACAGGCGGCTAACCGCGATGAGGAGGCAAGAAATGGCGGCGAATCGCAAGCAGCATATATGGATGAATGGGATACTGTTACTCATCATGCTCCTGAGTCTTGTCGGCTGTGGGCGCCATCGTGCTGAACCAACCCCAGAACCTATTACGCTCCGCTTTGCCTTCCGCAGGCATGTGGCGAATTATGAAGCGTTGGCCTCCCAATTTCAACAGGAGCACCCCGATATCACCGTCGATCTCGTCCCCGTGGATCCTTTCCGAGGTGGGCTGAGAACCATTGAAGGGCAAGAGATCGACGTAGTGCGCTGGGACCAGAGCTATCTGACACCGGAGCGGTTGGATAATTTGCTGTCCCTGGATGAGATCCTCCTGGCAGACGAGACGTTTCCTTATCAGGACATGTTTCAGGACGCCCTCCGGGTTCTTCAATATGAAGGCGTCCAGTGGGGCATTCCGGCGGGATTAGATTTCACCGTCGCGTATTATAATGCTCAGCGATTTGAGTCCGTTGGGGCATCACCGCCTACACCCAACTGGACGCCCGATGACCTCCTGGCCGCGGCCGTAGCGGTCAATAACACCGAAGGGTCCGCCACGGGACTGGGGTTTACCTATGGCTTCTGCAGTGAACCGGACAGTGCAGATCCCGTCCTTTTCACCTACATTTTCGGCGGCCGGCTGTTCGATCGACTCCCCGATCCCAGCCGGCCTACCCTGGACGATCCTGCTAACGTGACAGCGATCCAGTGGTACGCCGACCTGTATCGAACCTATGGAGTGATGCCAGCCCCGGGCGAGCTACGCAAACACTTCCCGCGCGGGCGTAAATACGAGGCCATTATACGTGGCAAGTGTGGAATATGGTTTGGGCAATATTCCGATCGAAACGGCCAGACGTGGGGGATCGAGTGGCAAAACAAAGCGGTTATGCTACCTCTACCTCACGGTAAGGGAGAAATCAACCCGGTTATGGTGGACGGTTATTACATCTTGAGCCAGTCGCAACATCGCCAGGAGGCATGGCAGTGGATCCGATTCCTGCTCGACCACCAGGAGGCTGCAGGGCAAATGGAACCGCCGCTACGCTCGCAGGTGAATTCTCGGGAATATAAGACCCGTGTGGGTGAGGACGTGGCCGCGATCGCTCGTGGCTTAACCAAGCATATGTTCTACATGCCGGTCAATCCGCCGCCCCCTTTGGAACAGGTCGTCAATCTGTACCTCACGGCGGTGCAAAAGGTCGTGCAGGGAGATGTAGACGCTGAGACGGCCCTGGCCGATGCCCAGGCCCAGGCAGAGACCCTGTTTAAGGCGAACGAATAGAGGTGTTACTCACCCCGCCCATGTAGATCGGATGCCTGGACTCTGGAGTCCAGGCATCTTCATCTCCAACCACAAGTGCACAAATTGGGGAGTGATTCGTCAGTGCCAGGCGCTATAGTTGGTCGATCACTGTAGGGGAGCTCCTGACGGTGACGCTGATTTATTGGACTGGCGCGTGGTTAGCAGGGATCGCGATAGCTCATTGGCTCTGGCAGCTCGGGTGGCTCACCTGCAATCGGCCGTCCCCGGCTCTGTGGATCGCGCTAGTCGGCGGGAACCTGGCTGCAGCCATCGGCCGTCAGCCCCGCCTCCGTGACACGCGCCGCCTCATGCTCGCGGCTTTATTTCTCCTCTTGGGTATCTGGCGCTATCAGAGTCACCCCATGTGGCCCTGTCTCACACCTGACAACCTGGCCTACTACAACGGAGACGCGCACACCCGCGCTTGGGTCACGGTCGAAGGCATGGTCGTGGACGATCCTGACGTACGAGATCGTTACACTGGACTGCGCGTGCGGGCGGACCGGATTACCATCAACGGCGTCCGCCGCCAAGTGACAGGCCTGGTTCTCGTACGAGCTGGCCGTTTCTCCGAGTATGCTTACGGGGACCGCGTGCGCGCGACGGGCCTGCTGGAAGCACCGCCGCGGTTCGAAGATTTCGACTACAGGGCATATCTGGCGCGCCAGGGTATCCGCTCCATCATGCCGCGACCGCGTGTACGGCGACTGGCTCGCGGGGGAGGTTCCCCCTTCTGGCATGTACTTTACGAGATCCGCCATCATGCGCAAAGGAACATCGCCCGTCTACTGCCTGAACCAGAGGCCTCTTTGCTGACCGGTATCCTATTGGGCGTGGAAGCGGGCATTCCCCGCGATCTCTACAACGCTTTCAATGCCACAGCGACCAGCCACATCATCGTCATCTCCGGGTTCAACATCACGATTATCGCCGGGCTACTGATGGCAAGCCTGCACCGGCTGTTGGGCCATCGACTGGCAACGCCGCTAGTGCTAGGCGGCATCGCCACCTACGTACTCCTCGTGGGAGCGGACGCGGCCGTCACCCGCGCGGGCATCATGGGGGCGCTGGGGGTGATCGCTCTGCAACTCGGGCGCCAATCCACTGCCATCATCTCACTCGCAGCATCCGCTCTGTTCATGACCGCGCTCAACCCGCTCACACTATGGGATATCGGGTTCCAGCTCTCCAGCATGGCCACATTGGGCCTGATCCTGTTCGTGCCTCCCCTACAAGCGACGGCCGAGCGCTGGACGATCCGACTGCTCGGTGATGCATGGACACACCGCATCGTCCCATTCCTTAACGATGGGATCATCGTCACCCTGGCCGCCCAGATCACGACAGCTCCTCTGGTCGTATACTATTTCAGGCGCCTCTCCCTCATCTCCTTGCTGACCAACCTGCTCATCCTGCCTATCCAACCTTACATCATGACATGGGGTGGCGCGGCCGTGTTGCTCGCCTTCGTACCTGGCCTGCGCCTGATCGCTCAAGCGATTGCCTATATCCCCTGGCTCTGCCTGGCTTACACCGTCTGGGTCGTGGAGACGACCGCCCGGATGCCGCTGGCCTCTCTCAACATAGGGCGCTTCCATCCGATGTTCCTGGGAAGCTACTACATCGGTCTGGGCGTGCTGATGGTAGCCATGCACCGGGGCGTAGAATGGCGATTGTGGGCTCGCAGGCTCACGCATCACCTGCCCAGTAAGGTGGCTACCGGCATCCTCTCCATAGCCGCTATCCTGGTCTGGATCGGCGCGATCCAGGGCCCCGACGGGCTATTGCACGTCTTCTTCCTCGATGTCGGGCAAGGGGATGCCATCCTGATCCAGACGCCATCGGGGCATCAGGTGCTGATCGACGGCGGGCCTAGCCCGGCTCAGCTGGCATGGCAACTCGGGCGGCATATGCCGTTCTGGGATCGGGGGATCGACATCGTGGCGCTCACGCACCCGGACAGCGACCACATGAACGGCCTCGTCCCTCTGGCCGACCGGTATCAGATTGGGATGGTAATTGGCTCTCCTATCACGGACCGATCCCCGGAGGCCCGGCCCTGGCTGACGACACTCCGGCATCACCATATCCGGCGGGAGATCGCCCAACGTGGCGCCCGCATCCATATGGGCGACGGCGTCTGGCTCGATGTGCTACACCCACCCGCACACCTGCTCCTCAACACCCAAGCGGATGATAATAACAATTCCCTCGTAGTCCGGCTGGGCTACGGTCACATATGTGTCCTGCTCACCGGCGACGCCGAACGGGAGGCAGAGCTGTCCATGATCACCTCGGGTCAGCCCTTACGCTGTCCGATCCTCAAGGTCAGCCATCATGGCAGTGCGGGGGCCACCTCCCCCGAGTTCCTGGCGGCAGTAATGCCCCAAATCGCAATCTTTCAGGTTGGGAGAGACAACCCGTTTGGTCACCCCGCTCCCGCTGTGCTTAAGCGACTGGCCCATACCCGCATTTACCGTACTGATCGAGACGGCACCATCGAGCTGATCACCGACGGAGTGCACATCTGGCTTCGGACTGAGCGCTAGCTCTATGCCAGGCCTATCCTGCCCCTTTGGCCCCCCCAACCAGGTATGGTAGAATGCAATAGATTTTACAGGGGAGACTGAACCTGGCATCAAAGGAGCCGATGGATGAAGTGGATAAACCTACCGTTTGTCCGCCGTACACGTCAGCATCACGCGATCGAGCACGCTACGGTGAACATCTTGACGTTGCGTAACCCGCGTCGGCACCTCATCGCGCGCAGTGACTCAGGCGGGTTTCAGATATACGGGCCAGTGGGAACAGGGGAGTTACGAGAGGCTGTGCAAGAGGCATTGAGCCGACTACAGGCAGGCGAGCGTGAGCTGGCCGTACATCCCAACTGTGGTACTAATATCGTCACGGCTGGAGTGTTGGCCGGGTTGGCTGGTGTTGTCATGAGCGGGCGAAGGAAACGACGTTGGTGGGAGCAGATTCCCCTGGCCTTTCTCGCGACCACGCTCGCCCTCTTGGCCGCTCAGCCGTTGGGATACCTGGCTCAAGAACAGATCACCACCCTGGCCGACGTCCACGACGTGCGCCTGGGAACCATCCGGCGCCACTCTTGGGGCACAACCGTGATGCAT
>JAGHDS010000065.1 GCA_021159845.1 Anaerolineae bacterium | reverse complement strand
TACGCCTACCCCAACGCCTACATCTACACCAACGGCTACGTGGACCCCGACACCGACGATGACACCAACCCCCACGACAACACCCACAGCCACCAGCACCCCGACGGCCACGCCTACCTTTACTCCTACGCCAACCCCGTGGCCCCATCCAGAAGCTCTACCTGCCGCTAATCCTGCGCTGATAATGTAGGGGCGGGTCTTGAGACCCGCCCCTACGACACATATAACACTCGCAACAAGCGCACTCGGCCAGGCGGCCGCCAAATTGTAGGGGCAGGTCTGAGACCCGTCCCATGCGCTCTATCATCTACATAGGACTACCCTTGAATCCTAGAGGTTCTTTACCTCCTTCGAGTATATACTCGAAGGTAGCCCTCTTAAATTGATGCCTATGCCCTCGCCATCCCCCCCCACAACGCAAAAAGGCCAGCGCTTTCGCCGGGTTGTCCCGACGTAGCGCTGGCCCACTACGAGCCTTAATCCACTTATCAAAAACGATCACGAACGACGCAGCCCCTCCAACGTCGCTCGGTGCTTACGAGCGAGACCCAATAGCTCCCGATAGCGTTCCTGCTGTTGATCCGTGAGCACCCCATCGGAAGCATACCGTTCCAACTCATCCATGAGCGCCATCTTAGGCGTCCACTCCTCGACGTAATCGATCTGCTCGATCAGATCCCAGTAATCGATATTCTGCTCCACCTCGGGCAACTCCCGCCATGCCTGCAGCAAATAATCGAGCAGAAAATCGACTCGCTCTTGTACATCCGTAACTACCGGAGCCATCTCGCCCCCTTGGGAATATCAATCTGGCTTACATCACTCGCCTGATACCCTGTCACTATTATACCACGATCTGCCGAATAAACAACATAAAATAGCGGTAGTACATTTGATCCACGGTGATCCTCTGGCACAGCCCGCTCCGTCGCCGTCAGCACCCCCACAATATGCCCTCCTCGGCGCACATAAACCACCAGTCGAGCCCGGGGATCCGTAACCGCCTGCCGTAGGTCGGAGACATATGCTCGCACATCCACTCCCTCTGACCACTGCCCCTCCCACTTCCGTTTATCAAGGTGAGATGCAGCCGTGGGGAAAGGCGCATATGCCATTCGATCAATGATCTGGGCCATCTCTCTTTCAGCGACCGGCCTCCCTGTACCAATCACATTCCGAATCAACACATCTATAGGGTGCTGACTTAAACGCCCACCACCTGTCTCTCGTCCTCGGTGTTGCAATGCGATCCTCCGCCAACGTTCGGCTTCTCCCGCCACCAGTATACCACGCAAACTGCGAGCATACCGCATCGTTTCCCAACGCGGATCCGAATGGGCGGGTCTTGAGACCCTCCCCCACGACACACATACCACGTATTACACCCGCTACAGGCACAAACGGCCGAGCGGCCGCCAAATTGTAGGGGTGGGTCTGAGACCCGCCCACGACACATATCACACTCGCAACAAGCGCACTCGGCCAGGCGGCTCCCATATGGCGTAGCAGGCGCCATCCCCATCCAACGGATTCCCCACGCTGCCCACACCCACCAAATAACGGCTACCATCCGCGGCTAAATCGAACTCTGTCTCGCGCACACGAGCCAGCCGGCCATCCGGCCACCATCGCCAAACCTCCTGCACATGCGTATGCCCGTGGAATGCCACCCGAACGCCTGCGGCCTCCATAGCCGCCAAAGCCCGCCATCGGGCCTCCTCGTCCCGATCTAAAGAGGGAAACAACCGCAACCACGAAAGCCTATGCTGCTCACGATAAGCAACCGTATCCGCTATCGACCTCACGCCATCCGGCCAGTCTGGCGAGGCATGAGCCGCCATCCATCCATCCTCGGCCAACACCGGCGGCCAGGACAACACCCACTCGCGATACCGTCCAGCGTATCGCCGCCATCCGGACACCTCCCAATTTCCGAACACGCACGAGGCATCCATGCTCTCCAAAACCTCCAAACAATCAGAAGTCCCAATGTCCCCCAGACAGACGAACCGATCCACGCCTCGCTCTTGAGCATCCGCCAACACATCCACCAGAGCCCCCAGCCGGCCGTGTATATCAGACAAAAAGGCGATACTCTCCATGCCCTCCTCCGCTTGCCGAATCCAGTATTCTGGGATAATGTACAGCCACTCGCAAGCCCCGTCAATGGGATAGACACAGCAGCCAACTGCAAACACCATAGATATACCTGACACATCCCTTTCCGCCCCCGAGGGGCGCTGAAGACACAGAGGGATGTATCTCTCCAGCGTCACACCGTGAGGCGGGATACTCACCACGACGGAACAGGAGGTTTCAGGATCATGCCCACAGACCCACGGCAGAAGGTAGTCGAGGTCGGCCGACTGATGTATCAGCGCTTCCTGACCAACTCGGCCGGCGGGAACGTCAGCCACCGGGTGAACGGTCGCATCTACATGAGCCCCCGTTACGCCGGTAGTAAGAACCAGTGGAATCTACGCCCAGACCAGGTTATCGTCCTGGACGATCAACACAACGTGCTGTCCGGGGAAGGTATGCTCTCCCGGGAAAGCGCAATGCATCTCGCCATATACGACGCCTTTCCAGAGGTTAACGGCGTCATCCACGCTCATCCAAAATATATCAACATCTTTGCCGCCACTGGTCAGCCCATTGTGCCCACAAGTGGCTACACGGAGAAGTTCGGCGAGATACCGGTGATCCCCCCCGTGCCGGCTCACTCCATCGAGCTGGCGGAAAAGGTCGTAGCCGAGCTGGCCAGGCACCAAGAAGAGCTGAGGGAACACGGGATAGCGCTCATCCTGGCCTGGCACGGGGCTCTCACGGTTGGCCGCGACCTGGATGACGCATACGATGTCCTGGAGCGTATTGAGTGGAGTGCCCATACTCTACTGATGGCCCGACTGCTGGACATCGCCAAAAACCCGCCTCTCATAGTCAAGCCGTGAAAGCCGCACCAGCGTATCTCTGTGACCACGACGTAACGGCGAACGGGCGCCACCATATTCCTCTGAGGAATAACCTGTGGACTACTTACCAATACCTGCCAAGGACTGGGGATAAGTAGAGCGGGGAGGTAGGATAACTATGCGCAGAAAAGTGGCCTTGAACCGAGAGAATCACCTGCACGGATAGCCTTAATCTCTACACGTAGTGTCAAGCGTGAAGCGATCATCTATACCTTGTGGTTCGTATAGAACAAAACACCCGGAGAGGGGCAATCAAATCCATATACACTTTTCTAGACACCAATCCCCAACCAGAAGAAACCAGGCCCAGGGAGATCGAGTACTATATACGGCGGTACACGGGGGCATGACGACGATATCTGGTACCCCGATAGAAGAGCTCGCCCAAACAAAGATGTCCTTTCCACATTTCCCCAATCCTACTATGACGGCTATAGAATCCTAAAGTTACGAGAAACGATAATGAAAGGAGACACAGGTCCCAATGGCTGTGCTGCTTGCGGTTGACATTGGGAATACGAATATCACCTTGGGGGTATACCAGGGAGAGCAATTGCAAGCTCATTGGCGGATCGCTACGGTGCACGATCGAATGCCGGATGAATATGGCATCCTCTTGGTCCAGTTGTTCCAGCATCGAGGGCTGGCAATTGATGATGTCTCGGGCGTGGCCATCGCTAGTGTGGTCCCAGCCCTAACACGCGTTTTCCAGGAGATGTGTCGTCGCTATTTCGGACACGATCCTTTGATCGTCGATGCGGGCGTACGGACGGGTGTGCGCATTCGTTACGAGAACCCGCGCGAGGTAGGAGCGGATCGCGTGGTGGATTGTGCTGCCGTCCAACATAAGTATGGAGGTCCCGCTTGTGTTGTGGACTTCGGTACGGCGACAACGTTCGACGCCATCTCGCGTGAGGGGGATTATCTAGGTGGTGCCATCGCTCCCGGCATTGGCATAGCGGCGGAGGCACTGTTTTCCCGGGCATCCAAGCTTTACCGGGTGGACATCGCTCCACCGCCCAAGGTTATCGGCACGAACACAGCGCTCGCCATGCAGTCTGGCATCTTCTATGGTTACGTCTCCCTGGTGGAGGGCATGATCGCTCGGTTCCGCGATGAGCTGGGGGAGGATATGAAGACGATCGCCACTGGTGGGCTGGCGCAAATGGTCGCCCGGGAGACGTCGGCCATCCAATATGTCGATCCCTGGCTGACGCTGGATGGCCTGCGTATCATCTATGCTATGAATCGGCGGTAGCGTTCCTCTCGTCCCTTGGATGAATGCGGTTTAAGAACCGCAGCGCGTCATCCCACATGGTGATGTTATTGAACAGACAGTACGCTTTTTCGAATTTCCGGCACCAGGCGAGAAGCTGATCCAGATCGTCGTCGGTGTATTGGTATCGATAACCCGTGCGGCCGTGCAGCCGGAAATAGGCCATACCTGTGGTCGTCGGTGATGCTTGGAACGGATCGACCGCGTGGATCAGATCGTGCCTTTCGCAGATCTCCTGAACCAGGTCGGGGGGCCATTTGCCTCGTGGTTCCCATGCCAGCTGGATGCCGTGGCGGTCGATGGTTCGCAGAAAGGTTTCCAGGTTCTGGACGTGTTCGCCAGTAGGGGGGAAACTGGCCGGGCACTGCAATAGGACGATTCTCGCCCGGAGCGCCTGGGCGATCTCGCAGGTGCGATTCCAGGCGGCGAATACCTCATCTGTAGGACGGAAGGATCCATAATGATCGGCCGGTGACTCCAGGCGAAGCCGGGCTCTACGGTATGTGGGCGATGATGGCTCGTGGGTGATGAGTTGCCATGCCTTCATCGTGAATTCGAAGTCCGGTGGAGCCTCGGAGCGCCACCGCTGGGCCGTGGATAGCCGCGGTGGCTTGTAGAAGGTTTGCTGGACTTCCACGACCGAGAAACGGGCGAAGTAGGCGGCCCGGCTCCGGGCGAATCCGCAGCACCCAACGTTCAGGCTCATGGTCTCACTCCAACAGTTCCTTCAGCGTTAGCGCGTTGCGCACGGCGTGTCCGAAGGCGTCGTTGTTGAAGTAGACGTAGACATCGTGGCCGGACTGGCACCAGGCGCGGATGCGGTTGGCCCACCCTCGTAGAGCATTGAGGCTATAGCTTCCCCCGTACAGTTCTCCCGCACCATGCATACGCACGTAAACGGTAGAGCCGGTGATCTCTCGCGGACATTCAATGCCGGGCATGTGATAGATGCAGAAGCTTAACCCGTGGGCTCGCAGAATGTCGAGCACTACAGGTGTGAACCAGCGCGGGTCGCGAAACTCGAAGACGTGGACCCGGTCGGGCGGCAGTAGCTTGACGAACGCGGCCAGGCGTTCCGCGTTGGGGCGCCACTTGGGAGGCAATTGGTACAGGATAGGGCCGAGGGCATTGTCCAGGCGCGACGCCCGACTGAGGAACCTCTCCAGTGGCTCCCGGCACTCACGCAGCCGCCGGACATGCGTGATGTACCGGTTGGCCTTGACGGCGTAGACGAAGCCGGGAGGCGCCTGCTCCCGCCAGTGATCGAAGGCCTGCTCACTCGGCAGCCGGTAGAAGGTGTTGTTGATCTCGACCGTGTCGAAGTAACGGGCGTAGTGTTGAAACCAGCGCGCCTGTGGCAGGTCACTGGGGTAAAAGACGCCCTTCCAGTGAGGATATACCCATCCAGATGTGCCCACCCGGCATCGTCCCTCTCGTATGGACTGTGCACCCATCGTCGTCTCCGTCATCATTTGAGGTCCAGACCTGTGATCCAGGCGGGGGCATTGACCGATAGGGTGATCCTGTGCAGCCCTGTCGCCGGCGTCATCGGCCCCAATGAGACTAGGCGAGGGTCGGTGCCCAGCCGGATGGTCGACGTCGCCCCGTCTGGGGATTGTAGTTGCAGTGTTATCCCCGGTCGCTCCCCGCGAGCGACCATTTGCAGTGTCACGGTGACGGGCTTCGCCGTATAGATCTGCAGAATGGCCGTGCCGGAGATCCGCCGCCAGGGAACGCCATCTTCGACTTGGAGAGATCCCCATCGGGGTCCCAGGATCAGGAAAGGACGTGGAGCAGCAGGCGGCTCGACGCGATAGACTGTCAGCCGTTCGTCCTGGTATATGGGGCGTAGCCCGTCCAGCGCCGCTGTGGCGTAATGGATTGTAGCTGTTCGTTCTGTTTCTCCTGGCATTTTATATCGATCCAGGATGACGTAACGGACGTCTAGATAGGCGAGCACGCTGCGTCCCACAAGCGTCAGGTCTTGAGCGATGACGTCTGGCCCCAGGTGGCGTAGCTGTTGTAGCACAGGCACGCGCTCTGTCAGGGTGCGAGGGTCCTCGCGGGAGATGTAGGCGACGGTGAGGCGCTTGCCATGTGTCGTCTGGTAGAGCAGGTAGCCCGGGCGGTCCCAGTTCATGGGGAGGTTGAGCACGGCGAAGTCGCCCGGCTCCTGGGCCAGCGTCCGGTACCAGGTCGGCGTATCCGGTGGAGAGATCGGGTAGGGCGCGGGGAAGAACTCGAACAGCGTGATCGCTATTACTCCCAGGGCGATCAGGGATGGTCGCCCTCTGGTGGCCATCAGCGTTTGCAGGCCCAGGCTGGCCAACACACCCAGTGAGAGCATGACCATCACGTCGAACCGGCTGACGGAGCGCGTGATATGGATAAACGGGACGATGTGCTGTAGTAAGGCATAGGGCAGGGGGATTGGATATTGCCTGCCGGCGATGTGCAGCGCTGGTCCTAGCGCCAGGAGGGCGAAGCCGACAGCCGACAGCGCCCAGAAGCCGCCTCGGCTACGATTTTGCCGTGCACCCCATAACGCCAGGATCATCGGTGCGTACCCTGCAAAGATCATGTGCTCCGATGTCGTGCTGGTGAAGTGAGTCCCCAGCCGGGCGGCTACGTGTCCCCATATTGGGTGAAACTCGTTAGGCGTCAGAAAGCCCAAAAGGTCGGCGGACAGGATGTAGACCTGGTTAGGCGACGGCACCATGAAGTCGTACGTGCGGGCCTCTCGTATCATCGGTAGGAGCAGCGGGGAGAGCACAAGGGCGAACAGTCCCCCCATCGCGATCGTCCAGCCCGCGATGAGGGAACTCATCTCTCGAGTCCATAGAAGGTATGCCCAGACCAGCCCGGTGAAGAGTACGCAGTAGAGGACGAAATACCAGTCGCATAGGGCGATCAGGACGAGGAACAGAGCCGGGAGCACCGCATCGCGCGGGGTAAGCGTTCCCTGCCGGGCGCGGTCCACACCGCGCCAGAGGTACAGGACGTAAAAGGGAATCCACTCCAGGGAGAAGACTTGCATGTGCCCGAGCAGGTGGGCGAAGTGAAATGGGGAGAAGGTGTACACGATGCCGGATAGGATGGCGGCCCATGTGCGCGCGGGCTCGGGCACGCGGCGAAGCGCATATCGGCCCAGGAGGTAGCCGCCGAGGCCGCCTACGGTGAAGCTGAAGAGCACGACGCTGTTGTAAGCGGCGAAGAGACCGGCGGTCAATTGCACAGGCAGAAAGGTGAAGCCGTTGAAGGGATTGAGTGTGTGGAATAGCAGGCTTACGCCGGTGGGATAGTAGATCATGTCGGTGAAGAAGGGGGAGCGATGCTCCACTAGCAGGGCGTGCCGTATCCACCAGAGGTTCCAGAGGTTCTGCCAGCCGTCGAACCCATCGCCGGGGATGGCGGAGAGGGCGTGTACGATGGCCGGATAAGTCATGAGCAGTGTGAGCAGGGCATACAGGGCTGTCACGCCGGCTGTCCGGCGGATCAGAGGGGCAGCGATTTTTCGATATTCACCTTTGGAATTGGATTCTGCAGGCACTTGCCCCATTATGTTGTCCCATGTCGCTATTCTGCCGGATATGGCGCCGCGAGGTAGTTGTTCGAGTCTCATTATACACAGGGATGAGGATTCAGAGAATCAGACCGTTGCGGGGGTATTCCCTCATTCCAATGGTGGACCGCTGTCTCGCTCCGCGTGTTGGTAACTGCTTCGAAAATAGAGTCGGTGAACGCTGATGACGCAGAAGAAGCCGATCTACGCAGATGAAAAAGTAAAACAGGATGATCCGTGAGGGTCTGTGTGCATCAACGTCATCTGCGTTCTTATGCTCATCGGTATCGACCATCCATTTTCATCGTTATGCGGTGTGCCACCGCTCATGGGGACTGTTC
>JAGHDS010000058.1 GCA_021159845.1 Anaerolineae bacterium | reverse complement strand
CGCATTGCGTCGGCCACGTCGCCGCCGGCTGCGCGCCGAGGAAATCGCCCAGTTGCGAACAGCCGTCGAACGGTTATCATCAGAGGCAGTGGAGGACCGCCTTGCAGCAGCACGTCAGCTGAGCAGGCTGCCCGACCGACGCGCCGCGCTGGCGCTGATCGAGGCGCTACGCGATCCCAGCCCGCGCGTACGCGCCGAGGCTGCGCGGGGATTAGGCCCTTTGGGCTATCGGCGGCTGGCTCGCGCCCATCCCATCCAGGCGCTGGAGGATACCGACCCTCGCGTGCGAGAGGCTGCGGCCGGGGCGCTGGGCCAACTGGGCGACTCGTGGGCCATTCCGGCGTTACGCCACCTGGCCGAGATGGAGTCAACGGCTCGTGTTCGCCGTGCCGTCTGGGAGGCGCTACGTCGCATCGGCGAGGCGCAAGGGCCGGAAGCGTTCTTCGGGTAACATGGCTCATCTGCATCCAATACTTAAAAGTCAGGAGACTGGAAATGGAACCAGTACGTTTCGCAATCGTCGGTTGTGGCGTGATCGGGCGCTCACACGCTCGATTCCTGCAAGATGTGCCCGGGGCACAGTTGGTAGCCGTCGCGGATGTCATCCCCGAGCGCGCCCGTGAGCTCGCCGAGTCCTTCGGGTGCGATTGGTACGGGAGCGTCGATGAGCTGCTGCGCCGGGATGACATCGACGTGGTCAACGTGTGCACCATCAGCGGAACCCACGCGGACGTCGCCATCCCCGCGCTAGAAGCGGGCAAGCACGTGGTCGTGGAAAAACCGCTGGAGATCACCGTCGAACGCTGCAATCAGATCATCGGAGCCGCCGAACGGGCCAACCGCAAGCTGGCGACTATCTACCAGTACCGATTCGAGGCCCCTTACCGCAAGATGCGGGCAGCCGTGCAACAAGGGAAGCTGGGGCGGCTCACGCTGGGCGACATGTACATGAAGATCTATCGCAGTCAGCCCTACTACGATGCGGGCGGCTGGCGCGGCACATGGAAGTACGACGGCGGCGGAGCGCTCATGAATCAGGGGATCCACTTCGTTGACCAGATCCAGTGGATCATGGGCGGGGTCGCCGCGGTCAAGGCATACACCGGCACGCTGGCCCATCGCATGGAGACGGAGGACACAGCAGCCGCGGCCGTCCGGTTCCGAAACGGTGCGCTGGGCGTGATCGAGGCGACCACCACCGCCTTCCCCGGGCTATGGAGCCGGCTGGAGGTCACCGGCGACCGAGGGACGATCGCGTTGGAGAACGGCCAGTTCCGGGTCATGTACTGGGCGGAGACGGACGAGGAGATCGCCGAGATCGGCCACTACGGCCGTCAACTGGACCTGAGCGCCGAGCCATCACGCGATATCGACATCGGCGAGGTAGAGGCAGGTGTGCCTGGCCACGTACTTCAGCTACGAGACATGGTAGCCGCCGTGCGAGAGGATCGCCCGCCAGCCGTGGACGGCTACGCTGGCCGCGAGGCCGTCGCCATCATCACCTCCATCTATCGCTCAGCCCAAACGGGCGAAGAGGTAGCCATCGAGTTCTGACATACAGACGGAGGTGCACATGCGACTGGCAACGTTCATCCAGGATGGCCGATGGCGGTTGGGTGCCATCGTGGGCGACGAGATCATCGACCTGGCATCCGCCCACGACGCCCGCCTCGGCGGTTATCACCTTCCATCCGACATGCGCTCACTGCTGGAGGCAGGCCCCGACGCCTGGAGCGAGGTCGAACGCACGCTGGCATCCGGCGATCTGGCGCCTTTCGCCCGCCCATTGACCGGCGTCAAGCTCACCGCGCCGATTCCCAATCCATCGAAGATCGTCGCCGTCGGCCAGAACTACATGGATCACGTGAAGGAGCAGGGGGCCGAGATCCCCGACCATCCCATCATCTTCACCAAGTTCCCCACCAGCGTGATCGGCCCAGATGACGAGATCCGCTGGGACCCAGGACTGACGAGCAAAGTCGATTGGGAAGTGGAGCTGGCCGTGGTTATCGGACGGGAGGCTCGCCGCGTGCCTGCCGACCGGGCCTACGAGTACGTCTTCGGCTACACCATCGCCAATGACGTCAGCGCCCGAGACCTCCAATTCGCCGATGGGCAATGGGTGCGAGGCAAGTCGCTCGACACCTTCTGCCCACTGGGGCCGTGGATCGTCACGTGGGACGAGATACCAGATCCCCACGAGCTGCCCTTACGCTGCCTGGTGAACGGCGAAGTGGTCCAGGACTCCTGCACGGATCAGATGATCTTCCAGATTCCCCACCTGATCGAGTTCCTGTCTCGCGCCTTCACCCTGCTACCCGGCGATGTCATTCTGACGGGCACCCCGCCCGGCGTAGGGCACTTCCGCACCCCGCCGCGTTACCTGCAGGATGGCGACATCGTAACCGTGGAGATCGAGGAGATCGGCGCCCTGACCAATTCCTGCCACACACAAGCGCAATAAACAAAGAAGCCGGGATTCTCAGAGAATCCCGGCTTCTAATTCCCCAGGCCCGACCAAGCTTATTACTTGACCCGGAACGCCTTCAAACCAGGATAAACCGCCTGCTCTCCCAGTTCCTCCTCGATGCGCAAGAGCTGGTTATATTTCGCCACACGCTCCGTGCGGGCCGGCGCGCCCGTCTTGATCTGCCCGGTATTGAGGGCCACCACCAGATCGGCGATCGTGGTATCCTCGGTCTCACCGGAGCGATGGGAGACAACCGAGGCCCACCCGGCACGGGTGGCCATCGTCACCGCGGCGATCGCCTCAGTCAACGTGCCGATCTGGTTCACCTTGCACAGCAGTGCCGTGCACGCCTTCTCATCAATAGCCCGCTGGATGCGCTCGACGTTCGTCACCAACAGGTCATCTCCCACCAACTGCACCTTGTCGCCCAACCGCTGCATCAGTAGCTTCCAGCCATCCCAATCGTCCTCGGCCAGCCCGTCCTCCAGGGAAATGATCGGATACTTATTGATCCAATCCTCGTAGAAGTCGACCATCTCCGCGCTGGTCAGGGTGCGATTTTCCTTCTTCAGGACGTACTTCCCATCCTCATAAATCTCACTTGCGGCCGGATCCAGGGCGATCCAGATGTCCTCACCGGGCTTGTAACCCGCGGCCTCGATGGCCTCCAGGATCACCTCGATAGCCTCGGCGTTCGACTTAAGCGACGGAGCATATCCACCCTCGTCGCCCACATTCGTGCTATAGCCTCGCTTGGCCAGCACCTTCTTCAGCGCATGGTAGGTCTCAGCCCCCCAACGCAGCGCCTCCGCGAAGTTCTCCGCTCCAGCGGGGACGATCATGAACTCCTGAAGGTCGGTGGAATCCACCGCGTGCTTACCGCCGTTCAGGATGTTCATCATCGGGACGGGCAACGTGCGGGCGCTCACGCCGCCGATATACCGATACAGGGGCAAGCCAACCGCCGCGGCGGCCGCCTTCGCCACCGCCAGGGAGACGCCCAAGATCGCGTTCGCGCCCAGCTTGGACTTGTTTGGCGTACCGTCTAGCTCGATGAGCGCCTCGTCAATCCCCGCCTGGTCGAGGGCATCCCACCCCAGCAGCTCCTCAGCAATGGTGGTATTGACATTCTCCACCGCCTTGAGCACACCCTTGCCACCATACCGGGAAGCATCGCCATCACGCAACTCAACAGCCTCATGCACACCCGTGGACGCACCGGATGGCACAGCCGCTCGGCCGATATCACCGCCGCTTAGCTCAACCTCCACCTCAACGGTGGGATTGCCACGCGAATCCAAAATCTCACGAGCCAGAATACCTTCAATGATCGTAGTCACAGTGAATCACTCCTTTCCGGAAGGATGTTACTCACCCGGTAGCACATCCGTGCTATAGGGCAAACCGCAAGGAACCCGGCCCTCCGCCTCACAGCAGCCAAGGGCCGGGATCCCTCATACGCGCTCTTGACCCCAAGGTCTTGCTCAGGAATGCTTCATACCTAAAACGTCGTACAGATGGTCGAAGTCCAGCTGTTCCTCTAGCAAATGAGTGAAGCGGTCAATCTTAGGACGCTGTTGGAATCGGCTTCTGCCGAAAAGCTCCTCGACAATGCCCACCGCCGTCATCGTATCCTGCTGACACAGCAACACAGGCACACACGCGTCCTCGGCACGCGCCAGGATCATGGGGTTGGGCATGATGTTCCCTGTCAAAATCAGGCAATTCGTAGAGGTTTCAAGCGCAGCCAACTGGATATCCGCGCGGTCGCCGCCGGTGATCACGGCCTTATTCGGCGTGCGGCGAAAGTAGGACAGGGCGCTATCCACGTTCATGGCCCCCACCATCACGTTTTCCACCAAGATATCCATCTTATCGGCGCAGGCCAGGATATGAGCCCCCAACCTCTCCGCCAACTCGGTCACGCTGGCAGCCTGCAACACCCTGTCATGCGGCAGGATCGCCAACACGGGCACGCCGCGACGTTCTAAGAAGGGACGAACGACTTCTTCGGCATAGCTCAGCTTACTCTGCGGCACCATATTCAGGATTACCCCGACCATGGAATCCCCAAGACGGGTTTTGGCCGTCAGAGCGTCGTCGATCATACGGGACTCGCGCCAACGTACAACGACTAACGGCCGGGCGCTTAGCACCTCGGCCACGCGTGGCGTGGACAATCCCACAATGTACCCCTCACGCAGCGTGGCCCCTCCCTCCAGAATGACAACATCCCGCCCATCACACACCTGCTCGTAAGCGGAACGCAGCTTGGCCTCATAATCCGTCGCGTCCAATCCGCGCAGCAAGCGATCCGTACTCGCCGCGGTCAGTGCAACCGGGCTCAGCATATCCCTGGGCTCTGG
>JAGHDS010000478.1 GCA_021159845.1 Anaerolineae bacterium | reverse complement strand
GGTGGAACATCTACACCAACGGCCTGGGTGATGGCTCCGAGGGGTTCCAGGACACGCCCGCCGCGTCCGGCTCGGTGGCTCTCTTCCGCTTCAACAAGGACACGGACCTGGACGGCTACTCCGATCGCTCGGAGGAGCGCCTGGGCACGGATCCCAACGACCCCGCCGATCACCCCAAGCCCGAACTCATCGCCGGGGTGCACAGCATCCGGGCCGGCAACCACGTCACCGCCACCCTGTCGCTCCTCAACACGGGGCTGTACGATGCCTACGGGGTGGAGGCGGTGATGATCGCGCCCGACGACTCGGTGAGCATCACCAACAACACGGTGGGCGGCTCGGGCCGGGTGCGGGCGCAGAAGCAGGTGATCGTGGGCAGCCGCATCAAATTGCAGAGCCCGTTGCCCGATCCATGGACCCAGCCGGGGCATGCGGTGCCTGCTGTCGCTGGCTACTACACCGGCCAACGGGACCGCACCTACACCTTTACCGTGCAGTGCGGTAACCCCGCCGGCTGCGATGTGGGGGACGGCTCCTGGACCCTGGCCTGGGACGACGGCGTGGGGAGCAGCGGCACGCTGGACTTCGGCGCGGGGTACGCATCGCCCACGTTCCTGGATGTGGGGGCGCTGGGCGTGAAGCTGGCGTTGTACACGGGCAAGGTGTACGACGGCGAGAGCTTCACCGTCGAAGCCCGTACCCCGCGTGACACCTTCCAGTACACCATCAATCGCGAGCCGTACACCGAGCCCATCGTCATCGTCTCCTACAACGACCCCCAGGGGAACCACAAGTTCGTCACGCCGGTGCGGCTGAGCAGCCCCACCGAGGACCTGGTGCCCCACAGCGGCAAGATGATCCACGGCGGCGCCGGTGTCGAGATCGTGACCGAGGGGCCGTTCACCTCCGGCCAGCCGATGGAGACCACGCTGGTGGTGCAGGCGCCGGCGCGCCTGGTGGACGCCCACCTCTTCCTGGAGTTCATCGACCCCAACGGCACGGTGGTGCGGGAGGAGGCGACCACGGTGACGCTGGAGCCGGGGCCGAACGTGGTATCCATTCCCTGGAACTCCAACGACTTCAACCCGGCCTACGATCCGGATCAGGACTATATCGTCATGGCCTTCTTCACTGACTGGCAGGGGAACATCCTGGACACGGCGGGCCGGCCGTTGAGCAGCTTCCAGGAGGATCCCAAGCCGACCTTCGCCATGGACGAGGCCGGCACCACCTGGGACTTCGGCAACGTGCCCCAGGGGACGATCCTCACGCACACGTTCGCGCTGGCGAACACGGGGTTGATGGACCTGAAGGCCGCGGTGGTGGGCTCCGGCATGCGGACGGATCAGAACGTACCAGGTCAGCCCGTCTGGATCGACACCGGTCTGGACGTGGCGGCTGGAGACGCCATCGGCATCCGCGCCAGTGGCACGGTGTGTTATGCCGCGGGTAGTTCCTGTTACGGCCCGGACGGTGACGACAACCCGGCCCCTGGCGATTGGACCGCCCCAGGCTCCTCCCAGTTCAGCTTGATCGCCAAAATCGGCGATGGCGCGCCCTTCTTCGTGGGCAGCACCTACGTGGGCACGGCTGACCGGGATGGGCGTCTGTATCTGGGCACCAACGACCGTCAGGGCACCTATGGCGATAACGGCGGCAGCTACCAGGCGCACATCGAGATCCAGGGCGTGCCCACCGCGTTCCAGAATACTCCCAGCTTCAGCATCGGCCCGGCGGATGCCATGGGCCTAGACGTGACCATCGACACCCATTACTTGCCCGTTGGTTCGTTTGATCGCACCATTCTGGTGCGGACCAGCGATCCGGCGCACCCGACGCAGACCTTCCGCGTGATGGGCACGGTCGAGCCTTACGTGGACCCCGCCCGGGCCATGGGCGTGAGCCCCTACCGCCCCTGGGATCAGCGAGTTGTTGTGGCTGGGGACCATCAGGCGCGGGATGTGGTCACCTTCGACGACGCCATCGCCGCCGACGCCGCGGACGTCCACCCGCTGCTGGTGTATGACGACACGCGGCGGGATGTGCTGGGAGCCGGACGGGAGGTAGCCTGTGCTGTAGGCGGTGATGGGGCTGTAGCAAGCACCGCACGGGTGAGCGCGACACACCGAGAAGCGCCCTCTGGCGATGAGACCGAAGCAACCACCGCTCCTAGCGCGAGCAATGCACCTTTCAACGTGTTTGGCGATGGACGCGATGGGGACTTGGTAGTGAGATCGGGACAGACGTTCTACGTCGATAACGTGCGAGCAGCGGTCGTTGGTACTGCAGCAGCAGGGCAGCAGATTGTAAAATTCAGTACGACCTTAAATGGGTCCCTACATAGGCAGGTTTCACCACAAGCCAAACACGAAGGTTGGATTGACTATGGCCTTGAAGTTGCCGAGGGAGACACCCTTGTCGTTCGTCGAGTCTTTCCAAATGATGGCGTTTGCTACGGTGGAGGACAGTGCTATGGTCCGAACGGAAGCGGGGAACCAGCGCCTTCTGGATGGCTAGCTCCTGGCCTTCCCAAATTTAGCTTGGTGGGCCGGATTGACAACGGCGCACCCTTCTTCATTGGTGAAAATAGAAACGTCGTTCTTCCCAAGAATGGGACTCTGTTCTTGGGTCTTAACGATTGTATAGGATGCTATGGCGATAACTCGTTTCAAGTTGACGGACATGCATTAATGATGGACATCATAGTCACCTATTCTTTGACACCCCGGTTTAGTAGCGGTGACGAAATACTAATCATACAAATGAGCGGGCCTGATGCTGGCAAATATGAGTTTGCTACTGTGAGTTCTGTTAGTAACGGGCAATTGACTCTTGCATCGCCCCTGCAGAACACCTACATAAGCGACGGCACATCAAGGGCACAGATAATAAGAGTGCCTCACTATCGTAATGTGATTGTGAAAGGGGGAGGACGGATCGCCGCGCGCCAATGGGATGGTACATCTGGTGGTGTTTTGGCACTTCGTGTGCGAGATGATTTGGTTGTAGAGTCAAACGGACGTATCAGTGTATCCCGTGGCGGGTTTAAGGGAGGCATAGCTTGGTATTGGCATACAAGCTCTCCAGGATACCAGGGGGCTAGCTACACAGGAGCTTCCCCAACAACGAGCCAGTCTCCCAATGCTGGCGGCGGCGGTGGTGGACAGAATGCTGGCGGGGGAGGTGGAGGCTATGGAACTTCTGGCTCTAATGGTATGAGCGGTGGAGGCTCTGGGCTTGGTGGTAATCAATATGGCTCGCCGGCTCTTGATCGCCTATTTCTTGGTTCAGGGGGAGGAGGTACTTCTCATGCCTATCAGAACGCTGCTGATGGAGGTCGGGGTGGAGGCATCGCTCTGATTATTGGGCGTACTGTGACCATCAATGGAGCCCTCGAATCCAATGGGCAGGGTGGAGGACAGCCAGCCTATACCTTCACACACGCTCCCGATAGAGTGTGGAGCGAAGGACGTGGCGGTGGTGGTGGCTCTGGAGGAAGCATCAAGATCATCGCTAGTGTTGCTAACCTCGGCAATAACCGAGTTACCGCGGTTGGTGGGCCCGGTGGTCGAGAAGCAAACAATCAGAATAACGGCGGCAATGGCGGCGCCGGCCGCATTCGCATCGAGTACTGCGACACCTTCTCCGGCTCCACGAACCCGCCGGCCAGCGTGGCGAAGATCAACTTCTGCTACGGCACTATCGCCGGCAGGGTGTTCCGTGACAACAACGGCAACGGCAGCCAGGACGCAGGGGAGCTGGGCCTGAACGGGGTCTCCGTTCGCCTGAGCGATGGCCAGACGACGACCACAGACAGCAACGGCAACTACTCCTTCCGGGCTAACGCGCCGGCCAGTTATACCGTCTCCGTCACCCCGCCCGCAGGATACGACTGTGTCACCCCGTGCAGCGTCAACGTCTCTTTGCAGGTGGGCCAGACCACCACGGTCAACTTCGCACTGCGGCCGCGGGCGTCCGTTGCCGGTAAGGTGTTCCATGACACCAACAACAACGGCGTCCAGGACGCGGGCGAGCCCGGCATCGCCGGCGTGGCAGTCACGCTGAGCACCGGGGCGACGCGCACCACTGCGGGCGACGGCTCCTACAGCTTCGATCAGCTCCTGCCGGGCAGCTACTCGGTCAGCGTCACCGTCCCCGATGGCTACGTCAATACCACCTCGACCACCATTTCTTGCAACCTGGGCGCGGGCGACACCTGCAACGCCAACTTCGGCATCCTGCAGTACGCCATTGAGAAGGTGTTAGGCAGCGACCACCAGAACCGCTTCTTCTTGCCGGAGTCCTTCCGCGGCGGGCGGCGCTATTGGGTGCAATACGGCCGCCGGATGCACTTCGACGCCGCGGGGCAGCAGCAGGCCCAGGTCCAACTCCCCATGGCCCACTACGGCAACGTCACCATGGACGTGTGGCTCACCGAACCCGTCTCTTCGAACACCTTCGTCCAGCTCGACCTGGACGTGGGCTGCGACGGCATATCCGAGTGGGGCGAGAACGCCAACCTGAACATCCCGACCATCCTATCCACCAATGACCTAGCCCTGGGCTTCAACCGCTTCCTGGAGACGGCCACACCGGACGCGAACGGCATGGTGGCCGTGCCCCTGTGCCTCACCTCTAACATCGCGGGTACGCTCTTCCTCACAAACTTGGCCGCCACCCCGGATGGCGTGAGCGATGTTGCCACCACAGCGACGGATATCACGCTCAATCCCGCCGATCCCGTTGAGGGAGACATAGTTAACGTTCAGGCCACGCTGCATAACCCAACCGTGTGGGACACCGGTGGCTTGGTGGTCAGCTATTACGCAACACGCAACACGCAATACTATCTCGGCTCCGCCTTCGTCCCCAACGTGCCCGCGGGCGGCGCAGCCAACGCCACCATCCCATGGAACACTCTGGGCTTCACCGGCACCGTGCCCGTGCGTGTTGTCGTAGATCCATACAACCGCATCGCCGAGACGGACGAGGCCAACAACGAGGCTACGGCGCAACTCACCATTCGCACCCGCCCTGATCTGCGCATTCCCGCCGTTGCCCTCTCCGATGATGAACCGATGGCTGGGGAGACGGTCACCGTGACGGTCACGCTGCGTAACGCTGGCCAGACGGCGGCAGGTGCGCAGACGGTGGCGCTGTATCAGGGGAACCCGGACGCGGGCGGTACGTTGGTAGGGACGACGCAGGCGTTGTCCCTACCGGGAGGTAACACGAACACGGTCACCTTCACCTGGACGCCGACGGCGCCCGGGTCGTATCGCCTCTTCGTCCGGGTGGATCAGGACGATGTGGTGGACGAATATGACGAGGGGAATAACGACGCCTGGCGGGATGTGTACGTGGGTCTGGCAAGCCCCGTCTTGCTAGATAGTGGCGGCGCGTCGGACGTGGCCTATGCGCCGGATCAGGGCTACGGCTACCTCAACGGCCAGGCCAACACCTTCTGTGGCACGGAGCCGGATCAATCGCAGCGCAGCGATCCCGCCGGCCGAGTCGAGTACCGCTTCGACCATCTGCTCCCCGGTCACTTCTATCATTTGGACATCACCCTCTACGAGTGCGACGGTCTGGGCCGCCAGGAGCGCATCGAGGTGGATGATAATCCCGTGAGCGAAGTTATCGATCTGAGCGACGGTCAGGTCCATCGGCTCTCTATTCGGCTGGACCCGGCCTTCTACGCCGATCGTCAGATCGTGGTCGCTATCCAGGAAACGTTAGGCAACGATGCGTTGGTGTCCCAGGTCAACTTGCATGACGTGGACTATCGGTATGCCGATGCAGGCGGCAGCGGCGACGAGGCCTATACGCCCGAGCGAGGCTGGGGCTATCTGGATGGTGTTAAACAACAGCCGTGGGGGACGTTACCTTACCAGTCCCGTCGTATCGATTTGGCTGATGGCGATCCGGGAGATGATCCTGACAGCGAATTGCGTTATCGGTTCGACGGCTTGAATCCAGATAGGCGTTATCAGCTGCACCTGACTTTCTATCAGGGCGCCGGGTCGCTGGTCCAACAGTCGATCCGTATCGATGGACTGAACGTTGGGGCTCTCATCGAACTCAACGGTGCTCAGCGGGAAGATGTGACCGTGGAGGTTCCATACGAGACTTATGCTTTGGATAGAAGCATCGTCGTGAGCATCATTCGCACGAATGGGAGCGCTGGGGCCTTTGTTAACGAGATCAGTCTGGAGGAGAAGACGCTGTTAACGTTACCGCGGATTAGGGGCGTCCAGGTGAGCAATGTGTCTGATAACGCCGCCACGATCTCCTGGATCACGGACATACCGGCCAACGGCGTGGTGCATTACGGCCCGACGTCCGCATTGGGCATGATCGGGCACGACGATCGAGGTCCATCCACGAGCAGTCGAACGCATCATGTGACGCTGAGGGGGCTGGCTCCTTCTACGACTTACTTCTTCTATGTGGCCTCCGCCGATGCGGTGGATGATAATGGAGGCTTTTACTATCGACTGACTACCGGGCCCACCTTAAGTCCCCCTTCTCCTGATACCGTTTACGGTCAGGTATTCAGGCCGGATGGAGTGACGCCTGCGGAGGGAGCCCTGGTCTACATCACGCTGTGGGATGGCGATGGGCAGGGCAGCTCAGGACAGGCGGCGCCCTTGTCGGCTTTGGTGGATGCCAGCGGCTATTGGAATGTGAACCTGGGCAATGCCCGGACCCAGGATCATTCGCAACCGTTCGTGTACAGTGCTACGAGTGACTGGGTGGAAATCAGAGTGGTAGATGGCAGCGAATGTTCGGCCAGGCAGATCGTAGATACGGGGAATGATAGCCCGGCTCCGTCCATGACACTAGCCTGTCCCACTCAAGTGAGTCACAACCTGTGGGCGGGCTGGAATCTGGTAGGATTGAACGTGGAGGTGGATGGGGGAGTGGACGCGGAAGGTGTGTTGCAGGAGATAGCGGCGCAAGGGGGAGATGTAATAGAGGTGGATCGGTGGTTGAATGGGGGATGGGATGCGCATATTCGGGGTTTACCGTTCAACAACTTCCAGTTGGAGCTTGGGCAAGGATATTTCTTCAAGGCAAAGGCCTCGAGCGTATGGCAGCGTGTAGGTCGACGGTTGTCGAATCCGCTGTTGGTGGAGTTGTATCCCGGGTGGAACTTGGTGAGTTTTCCTAAGCTACCTGGGATGGTACGTGCGGAGGATGTACTGGACGGGATTGCGGCTCAAGGAGGAGCATGTATAGAGATAGACCACTGGGAGTTTGGAGGCTGGCAGGGACATATCAAGGACTTGCCCTTCAACAACTTCGAGCTGCGGGAGGATGAGGGGTATTTTGTGAAGTGTAGCCAGCGGAGCACCTATCTGCCGCAGCAGATGGCGATGCAAGGGGGTAAATCGGAGTGGCCTGCGCCTACGAGTTTGCCGGAGTTTCAGAGCGATGGGCGTCCGGGCATTCGATGGGTGCGGGTGAGCAATGTGCGTGAGGGGGCGTTCAGCGTAGTATGGTGGACGGAGCGGCCCAGCGATGGGTGGGTGGAGTATGGGGAGGCAGAGAGACTAGAGGGAAAGGCGTATGATGACCGAGGAGAGGAAGTGATCTCACGGTTGCATCATGTGACGGTGAAAGGATTGCGGCCGGGGGCGAGGTATGCATTTCGGGTACGATCGGGAGAGGAGACG
>JAGHDS010000352.1 GCA_021159845.1 Anaerolineae bacterium | reverse complement strand
GGGCGGGACAGGGCGGGCTCCCGAAGGCGCAGATAGAGCTCGATGAAGTAATCCTCCAGCGTGTCCAACGTCAACGGGCGCGGCGCGCCCACGCGGGCGATGACCTTTGCCTCCTCGGGGTTTGGCTTGTCGGCCCACTGTTCCTTCAGATGTGCCCAGGCGATCATCCCAGAGCCTGCTATCGTCCCCAATACAAGCAGGAAAATCGCAAGGCGCACTGCCCGGCTCAGCAATGCGAGCGTCGGGGATGGAGGGCGTGATGTCCTGGGTATCTGTGGTGAAGGTCGTCTCATATCCTCACCCTTCGTCAGGCGTCAGCGGCGGAAGCAGGGGTGAATCTCGTCGCGCGGCCAGCCATTCCTCTAGGATCACGGCGGCGGCCGCCGCGTCCAGCCCCGCGCGTCCTGATGCGCCGGCCTCGCGCAACCTCTCATCCGCAATTTGGGTGGACATGCGCTCATCCCATAGCTCAACCGGTGGGCCTCCCGGTCCTAATGCCGCCCTCAGCCGTTGTGCGAACCGCTCGCTGACCTGGGCCTGCTCGCTCATGCTGCCGTCCATATGTAGCGGATATCCGATGATGATGTGCTTCACCTCACGCTCGCGAGCTAAGCGTACGATCGCGGCCAGGTCTTCCGTCCACGAGCGACGGCGCAGTGTGGCGATCGGCGTAGCCAGTACGCCCATTGGGTCTGAAACCGCCACGCCAATGCGGCGGTTCCCCACATCCAGCGCCATCACAGGCCCTATCATTGAGTCCATCTCACTCGCACGCGAATGCGGAACGGAATCCACGGCACACGCCCTATCCAGCTAGGTTTGAGCTGCAGCTCGGGGGGAGCCGCCAGAGGCCATTCCCTCATCAATGTAGCCTTAGCCTCCTCCAGCGGAAGCCCAGCGATGCTGGCTCGCACAGAGGCCTTATCGATGTCGCTGATCGCCTCCCCTGTTGCCGTCAGGGAGTACATCACTTTGTTTCCCTGCACGGTAACGGGGTCGCGGCGGTATTGTACCGTGTTAGCCAGAAGGCGAGAATGTTGCGGAAGTTGCGATTGCATGACCTGAAGCACGATCTCCTTACCGGCGGTCTCGTTGACGGCTATGCCACGGGCCAACACACGCAGGCGCAGTTTTAGCACATCGGCTGGCTCGTCCACGAAGTGGTCGAACGTCTCCGCCAGGATCTGAGTCGTGATCGACTCCGGGGGCAGGAATTCCCCGTCCTTCAGAAGCTCCTCGAGCCTTTGCTGAGCGGTCTGCCGGACTTGCCGAAGCACGGCTTGCCGGAGCCGGTTCTTGTCCGCCTCGGTGACCGTGTTGACTTGGCGAACGGTGCCTCCCGTCGTTGGCTTCTCGTTGATGACCCGCAGCACAGGGGCCAGGGGGCCATCTACCCGCGTGATCGTCCCACTTCGCACGTTGCCTGCCAGCCCGGGGGTGACTGCTTCGATGGGAACTTCCACCTTGGAGCCGATGCCTGCTCCCAGCGTGCCGGTGACCGTGGTCCGAAAGCGGACGTTCGTGCCCGTCGAGGTGCGTACGATTGTGCCAGGTGGGATCTCCAGGGGGGCTGACTGACGGTTGATGAAGATCACGGTGCCCGTCGCGCTCTGATCGGGCGCATCTTTCCGGCCGGTGGTGGGCAGCGATCCATTCCCCTCAATTTGCACCTCGATCCACCGGGCTGGGATCAGGCGCAAGTCCGCGTCTGGGTGATTGACCCCTGTGGTTGCTGTCAGATCGACGGTTACTGCTGTCGGTTGGCGGATGGGCGTTAGCGTGACATACGCGGTAGGGACGAGCAAGGCGACTGCCAGGATAACCAGAGAAGATAGCATCGCCAGCAGCAGTGTCAGCCCGGCAACCTGCGCCCATCCCGACGTGGGACGGGGGCGAAGGCGGCGGATCATCTCCGCTCGCTCCTTGGCCTGTCCCATTCGCCAGCGGACGAGCTCAGCGCGAGCATCCGCCCGTGGATCGTCCGGGAGGGGATCACCGGGAGGAGGTTGCAGCGATGGGATGGCCTCTAATGCCGCGTCCGTGGTGTAGAACACGGGCAGCCCTTGTTCCTCAGCCATTTTGCGGACGGCCAGGTTTGTTGTGACCAGGGCGACGCGCAACTGCCGCTGGGATGCCTTCCGGCGGATCAACCGCAGCCGCGCTGGATTGGCCAGGGAACGATCACCTGGGGGGGACACGAGCACAACCGCGGGGTCACGCGCGACATCCAGTTGGGATAGCAACCCCGGCGTCTGCCAGTGATCGGTCAAGTGGATGATCTGAGCCATATGCTCTCACGTTGCAGTGGGGACGCGGCCGCGTTTTGCAGAGGCGGGAACGAGCCCGCGCGCCCGTTCTGGATGCGAGCGCGGGGGCTGACATGAAATGGTGTGCGGCATCCACGTCAGGAGTGGGAGTGTAATTTGCGTTGTACCCATCCCGGTACCAACTGCAATGCCTCGTTCATGCGGCTGAGGTCTCGCCCGCCTGCCTGTGCCATCGTCGGCCGGCCTCCGCCGCCACCGCCGACTGCTTCGGCGACTGCCTTGACCAGTTGTCCGGCATGTAGCCCGCGCTTGACCAGGTCTGGTGTGACCGCGGCTATGAAGCTGGGACGATTGCCGATGGCTGCCCCCAGAACGATGACCCCGGAGCCCAGGCGCTCGCGGAACCAGTCGCTCATACGTCGCATGGTGTCGATATCGGCGGCATCCACCGATGCCGCCAGGACTTTCACCCCGTTGACATCCTGTACCTTCTGCAGGAGCGACTCGAAATCTCGCCGCGCCAGGGCCTGACGTAGTTGGGCGACTTCCTTTTGCAAGCCCTGGATCTGGTCAAGAAGGTTGAGCACTTTGCGATCTACCTCTTCGTCCTGGCAACCCAAGAAGGTCGCCGTGCGGTGGAGCAGGGCCAGTTGCCGTTGCACCAAACGATGCGCCCATCGACCGGTGACGGCCTCGATGCGGCGTACCCCTGCGCCCACGCTCCCCTCGGACGTGATGTGGAACAGCCCGATCTCGGCCGTGTTATTCACATGGGTGCCACCGCATAGCTCCTGACTGAAGGCGTCTCCCGGCCGGCCCACCCGAACGACTCGTACCTCCTCACCGTATTTCTCGCCGAAGAGGGCCATCACTCCCTCGTTGATCGCCTGCCGATACGTGGTCCAGCTCGTTTCGACCGGGTAAGCGGCCAGGATGGCGTCGTTGACCATTTGCTCGACGGCGGCCAGCTCCTCTTCCGTCATCATGGCGGCATGTGTGAAATCGAACCGCAGGCGGTCGGGTGCCACCAGCGAGCCTGCCTGGTGCACATGCTCTCCCAAAACGCGGCGCAGCGCGGCATGTAGCAAGTGGGTGGCCGTGTGGTTGCGCATGATGTCGCGGCGACGTTCTTGATCCACCGTGGCGCGTGCTACATCGCCGACGCGCACGGTGCCCTGGACCACCTCACCGGCATGGACGATAAGGCCGGGGAGAGGACGGCGAGCCTCGTCCACGCTCACCTGCCAGACGGGCGTCTCTTGTCCTTCTCCGTAATGAGCGATCACTCCCGTATCGCTCACCTGGCCGCCGCTCTCCACGTAGAACGGTGATTGGGGGAGCACGATTTCCACCTCGTCTCCCTCATGAGCGACTGAGACGGGCTCGGCGTTTTTGAGAATCGCCAGGACTGGGGCCTCTACCTCCATAGTCTCGTAACAGACATGGCGGACGGCGCCTTCGGCCAATAGTCCTGCTGATCGCAGCGATTCCAGGACTTTCAGGTATCGCTCGGCCTGTTCCTCATACTCCAAGGTGAAGTGGGCTGCCGCTCGAGCCCGCTCGCGCTGCCGGGCCATCGCCTGCTGGTACCCGGCCTCGTCCACTGAGATGCCATGCTCGCGCGCCACGTCGCGGGTCAGGTCCAGCGGGAACCCGTAGGTGTCGTACAGGCGGAAGGCGTCCTCGCCGGGCAGGACACGTGCTTTTTGCACTTGTGGGGAGGAGAGCATATCTTCCAGGACGGCCAGGCCGGTGGTCAGGGTTTGCTGGAAGCGTTTCTCCTCTGCGAGGATCGTCTCGTGGATGAAGGCTCGTCGTTCGTGCAGCTCGCGGTAATGGCCTCCCATGATCTCGATGACCTTATCCGCGATCTTCGTCAGGAATGGGCCCTCGAACCCCGCTTTGTGTCCGTAACGAGCCGCTCTCCGCAGGATCAGGCGCAACACATAGCCCCGACCCTCACTGCTGGGGATGACGCCATCACCGATCAGGAACGTGATCGCCCGTCCGTGGTCGGCGATCACCCGGTAAGCTACCTGTTTCCGATGTGCCTCCTCGGCACTGTCTCCCAGCAACTCCTGAATGTGGTTGAGGATGGGGACGAATAGATCGGTTTCGTAGTTGGAGCGCTTGTTCTGGATCACCGACGTGATGCGTTCCAGTCCCATGCCGGTGTCCACTCCTGTGCGGGGCAGGGGCGTTCGAGTGCCATCGGCTGCCTGGTTGTATTGCATGAAGACCAGGTTCCATATCTCCAGCCAGCGGTCACAGCCGTTGTCCAGTGCCACACTACAGTTGGGATCGCCGCACGTGCAGGCTTCGGGGCCCCAGTCGTAGTGGATCTCCGTGGTGGGGCCACAGGGGCCAGTATCCCCCATTGCCCAGAAGTTCGTCTTTTCACCCATGCGGAAGACGCGCTCGGTGGGCACCCCGATCTCTTTAGTCCAGATATCGTAGGCTTCATCGTCGTCCTTGTAGACGGTGAAGACCAATCGGTTGGGGTCGATGCCGTAGACCTGTGTGATGAGCTCGTAGGCGTAGTGGATGGCCTCCCGCTTGAAGTAATCGCCAAAGGAGAAGTTCCCAAGCATCTCAAAGAAGGTATGATGCCGTGGGGACGGTCCTACGTTTTCCAGGTCGTTGTGTTTACCAGATACGCGCATACACTTCTGCACGGAGGTCGCGCGGGTGTACGGCCGGCGCTCCAATCCCAGGAACACATCTTTGAATTGCACCATGCCCGCGTTGGTGAACAATAGCGTCGGGTCCCCGACGGGGATCAGGGAGGAGCTTTGCACGACTGCGTGGCCCTGACTGGCGAAGTAGTCTAGGAATCGTTGCCTGATCTCTTGACTTGTCATGCTCATGGATGCACCCCCGGCCGTTAAGCGGCTTGCTTAGAAGGCTAGCGAAGATTGTAAGGCAACTCTAAGTAAAAGTCAAAGCAATTTTGTGCGTGCGCCAAGAGATCGTTACCAGGTGGTGATGGAGATACTGGACAGAGCAGGCCCTCCTCTGGTAAAAGAACTATGGTCATACATTCACCAAAAGGAGGGCCCGCTATGGCAGAGCTGTCC
>JAGHDS010000273.1 GCA_021159845.1 Anaerolineae bacterium | reverse complement strand
CTTGACCGCATTGAAGAGGTGGAACAGACCACCTGGCACATCCGGACGGAACCGGTGACCAGTCTAGAGACCGAGGCATTGCGGCGCACATACGGCTTCTATGAGGTAAGCGCCTGGTTGGCGGAGGAACACTTGCGCCGTTTCGGCCTTCTGCCCAGGGAATAGTGAAGCATCGTTGCCTTCGTTGAGGAGGACTGAGATGCCCATCTATGTCTACTATTGTGAAACCTGCGGCGCGCGGTTTGAGCGGATGCAGTCTTTCTCCGATACAAGCATACCAACCTGTCCCAACGGGCATACGACGGTGCGCCGGATGTTCAGCCCGCCGGCCATTCACTTCAAGGGATCGGGCTGGTATATCACGGATAGTCGCAAGAACGATAATGGTAAGGTAAATGGGAAGACCAAAACGGAATCCGAACCCGGTAAGTCGGCTGAGACCGCGTCTGAGAGCGCGAACTAAGAGATCTGCCATTTTCGGCGCTTGGCAGGCCCTGGATGTCCCTCTGGTGAGGAGGGATGTCCAGGGTCCATGCGTATTTAAGGATAGGTGTTCCATCCTGTTGTAGAGAGGGACGGTGTTGGTAAGGAGAAAACCTTTTGTGCGGAAAGGAGGTCTCGGTGGCGAAGTTAGCAATTCATGGCGGCCCCAAGGCCGCGGAGCGGCTGCAGGTACCGTCCTGGCCAATGTACGACGAAGAGGATAAGAGGGCGCTCCTGGATGTGTTAGAGAATCGACACTGGTGCCGGCTCTATTCGGGCTCGCGCGTCGAGGCCTTCGAGAGAGCTTACGCAGAATACCAGGACGCCCAATACGGCATCGCCGTGAGCAATGGCACCGTCGCTTTGGAACTGGCGTTATTGGCCTGTGGCATCCGCCCCGGAGATGAGGTGTTGGTTCCCGCTGTTACCTTCATCGCCAGCGCCTCCGCCATCGTTCGGGTCGGAGCGATCCCTGTTTTCGTCGACTCCGACCCGGAAACGCTCTCCATCTCCCCTGCAGGGATCGAGGAAGCCATCACGGAGCGCACCCGGGGTGTGGTGGCGGTGCACTATGGGGGATACCCCATCGACTTCGATGCCATCCTGCCGATCGTACAGAAACACAATTTGGTGCTCATCGAGGATTGCGCCCATGCCCAGGGAACTGAGTGGAAGGGGCGGAAAGTCGGCACATTGGGGCACATAGGTGCCTTCTCCTTCCAGGAGAGCAAGGCACTGACGGCGGGCGAGGGCGGGATCGTCCTCACCAATGATGAGGAGATCGCGGAGCGGGCCTCGCTGCTGCATAACATCGGTCGAGTGGTTGGGCGGCCGGGCTACGAGCATCATGTCCTGGCCTCCAACTATCGACTGAGCGAATTACAGGGCGCATTGCTGCTCTCTCAAATGCGCCACCTGCCCGAGATGGTGGCCAGGAAGCATGAGAACGGTGAGTTCCTGGCACAAGGGCTACGGGAGATCGGCGGGGTAGAGCCCCTCAAACGGGACGAGCGGATCACGCAGCGGGGATACTATTTCTTCATCATCCGGTATGACAGTGAGCATTTTGGTGGGCTGCACCGCGATCGCTTCGTTGAGGCGCTGAACGCGGAAGGTGTGCCCTGCAGCACCGGATATGGGATACCACTCTACAAGCAGCCCGCCTTCAAGCGAGAGCGCGTGGAGCCCCTGCTTCACCCGGCATCCAAACCCTGGCCGGACTACGAGCATCTCCACCTACCCGTCGCCGAGCGTTTTTGCGCCGAGGAGCAGATTACGATCCCCCACCAAGTATTGCTCGCGGATCGGCCGGGTATCCAGGCCATCCTCGATGCTGTGGTCAAGATCAAGGAAAACGTAGGGGAGTTGCTATCCCAGGCATAAGCTCCCATTCCTGACCCGGGGGACACGGGGATACCATGCCCAGGTTTCCACTCTACGAGGAGGATTCACGATGAGTGCATTTCGTGCTGGCTTCGGCCGGGTGGACATCACACCGAAGATCGGGTGCAGACTTGTGTGCTACAGCGGTCGTCCCAGCGGATCCGTTGGCATACACGACCGCCTATCCGCCCGAGCGCTCGTCCTGGAGGACGAGGGAGGGCGCTGGGCCATCGTTTCCAGCGAGCTTTGCTACTTGAACATGGACAGCGTCCGAGAGATCCGAGAGGCGATTCAACGACGAGTGGGAATCCCACCGGCCCATGTCTTCGTCTCCACCATTCACAGCCACTCTGGCCCCCACGATCGGGATGCGGACAACTGGGACCGCCCGCTGGCCGAGTTGATAGCCGACGCCGTGGAGGCAGCGTGCGATGCGCTTCAGCCTGCGCGCATCGGCGGTGGATACGGGATGCTCTATGGATACTCCGTCAACCGCCGCTGGATCGATCGCCCCGTAGATCCCGGCATCGCCGTGATCCGGGTGGACGACGCGGAAGGCCACCCCCTGGGATTGGTGACGAACTTCGGCTGCCACGCGGTGGTGCTGGGGCCCGACAACCTGCTGGTCAGCGCCGACTGGCCAGGATATGCCTGCGCCAGGCTGGAGGAGGCATTGGGCGCGGGCACGATCTGCATGTTCCTCCAGGGAGGCTCCGGGGATGTCAACCCGCTGGTGGAGGGTGTCCGTCGGCATTTGCGGAGCGGCCACACCGTGGTGTCCATCGGTGGGGTCAGCTCCTACTATGGCCCACCCGACGACCCGAAGCGATGGGACATCGGCGATCGCAGGGGAGGCACCTTCGAGGAGGTGGCGGAGCTGGGCGAGGCCTTTGCAGAGGAAGCGTTACATGTGGCCTGGGGGATCCAAACGGCTGTCCCCTCGACCCCTCTCTGGTCAGAGCAGGTGACCGTGAACTTCGCAGCCGGGCCTGACGAGCCACAGGCAGAACCGGATGAGCTCGCGCTCTCGCTCATTACGGAGCGTCCTGCAATCGTAGATCGCGAGAACATTCCGGCGGAGATCATGCTATTGGGAGTGGGAGATGCGGTGCTTTTGGGAGAGCCCGGCGAAGTTTTCAGCCAAACCGCGGTGACTGTCAAAACGCGGCTGCGCGCCTATGGGTACGGCACACCGATGTTGGTCAGCTATGCCAACGGCTGGATGGCCTACCTGCCCGAGCCGGAGGCGTTCGACGAAGGCGGATACGAGCCTGGTTGGGCCCGCCGGCTGGGCCTGAGCCGATACATCCAGCCGCGCGTGTGGGAGGCCGTCGAGCCGATCCTCCGGGAAAGGGCGCCAAGCGGCTCGTGATTTCGGCTTGAGCTTGACCGGAATGGTGAAGGCGGGATCCATCGCAGCGATAGCCCAGAGAGAAAGTCGCCCCCCGTTTGACGCGTAGGCGTTGGGGGGGCGACTTTCTTGTTTCCCCTGAGAATCGCTCTAAGCTGCACGACGCACCTCCGCCCGACGCCACACCGCCCACAGGCCGATGGCAAGGCTCACCGCTGACCCAACGGTAACAGCCACCGGAGCCCCCCATCGGTCGGCGAGCGCGCCCGCCTGAAGCCCACCGAGCTGGGTCAACCCCATGCCCACCCACATCCATGTACTCAGCACGCGGCCGCGCAGCTCGTCCGGCACGATGCTTTGGATCAACGCGTTGCCATCGGTGCTCTGCATGATCATCGCGAACCCGGCGCCAGCGAGCGCCATCAGGGCCAACGGATACCAGCGCAGCCACGCAAAGACCAACACGAACGTTGGGAGGCCCAGGTTACCCATCGTGAACAGCAATCCTCGTCTGCGCGTGTTCCGCAACGTGGCCAGCACCAGGCCACTGCTCAGCGCCCCGACCCCGATTGCTCCCGTCATAAATCCCAGTCCCTCAGGCCCCACTCTCAAGACGTCTCGGGCGAAGACGGGCAACAGCGTAATATACGGGGTGGCCAAAAGCCCATTCGCCGCGACCAGCAGCAGGATGGTCGATATCACGCGATCGTGAGCGATGTAGGAAAGCCCCTCTTTCAGAT
>JAGHDS010000136.1 GCA_021159845.1 Anaerolineae bacterium | reverse complement strand
CGAAACACCTCCTCGTCCAGCTCGACGCCCAGCTCCGCCAATGTGACGCGCCAGCTCTCCAGATGCAGCGTCTTCGTATCGGCGATCACGCCGTCCAGGTCCCACAGGACGGCGCGTGGCTGTTGTTCGATCGTGTGTTCTTCCACTTCCTGTGTCAGTCCTCACGTCGTGACTCTGCTGATGCTGCGGACGGATATGACGAAAGACGAAGGGCGAACGACGGAGGGCATATGCCTCTTCGTCGTTTGTCCTTGGTCCGTCGTCGTTTCCCTATTGCCCGTACTCCGTCGTATACCTCCGCCGCAGTTTCGCCACGTCTTCCGGCGGGATCTCCTCGGGCTGCCCCATCTGCAACGCGATCCATACCGTGCGCGCCACATCCTCCACCATCACCGCGGCCTTCACCGCCGCCTCAGCCGTCGGCCCGACGGTGAAGACGCCATGGTTCTTCAAGAGCACGGCCGGCGAATCACCGATCGACTCCACCACCACGCGACCGATCTCCTCGCCGCCGATGAGCGCAAACCCACCACATGGGATCGGGCCGCCGAACTCATCGGCGATGGCCGTCAGGTAGACGGGAATTGGGCGACCCAGCGCGGCGAAGGCCGTGGCATATGGCGAATGCGTATGCACGATGCCGTGAACATCCGGCCGATGCCGATAAATATAGAGGTGGCTGGCTGTATCCGATGATGGCTTGAGATCCCCCTCCACCACATGACCATCCAGATCCACGACCACCATGTGTTCCGGCCGTAACACCTCATAACGCACACCCGACGGCTTGATGACCACGTAGCCGGTTTTGGGATCGCGCGCGCTCACATTGCCGCTGGTCCACGTCACCAGATTATTCCTGGGTAGCTCCAAATGCAGTCGCCACAGTTCTTCTCGCAATAGCTCCAACAACTCAAATGCCCTCCGCTGTGATCGTCTGGCTACCGTCCGGCCAGGATCTCCGCCCGAAGCGCCTTCAGTCGCTTCATCACATCGTTCGCGCCGCGGCCGAAGTAATCATGCAATGCGACGTATTCGGCGTAAAGCCGGTCATAAACCGCCTTGTGCTCGGGGATGGGATGATACACATCCTCCCGCAGACGAGCCATATGTTTAGCAGCCTCCGTGATCGATTCATAGCCGCCCGCATCTTTACCAGCTGCGACGGCGCCATGCATGGCCGACCCCAGCGCCCCGGCCTGATGGGTGCCAGCAACATGAATCGTCCGACCGGTAACATCCGCGTAGATCTGCATGAGCAACTTGTTGCGATCCGGCAGCCCGCCGGTGGCCACGATCTCATCCACCGCCACGCCATACTCCTCGAAGGTCTCAATGATGACCCGTGTGCCATAGGCTGTGGCCTCAATCAACGCCCGGTAGATCTCCTCCGGCTTGGTGGCCAGTGTAGCGCCGATCAACAAACCGGTAAGCTCGGCATCGACCAGGATGCTGCGATTGCCATTCCACCAATCAAGGGCCAGCAGCCCGCTCTCCCCCGGCTTCAAGTGCGCCGCCTTCTCCTCCAACAGTTGGTGGATGTTCAACCTGCGAGACTTCGCCTCCTCCTCGGATGCCGCCGGCACTGCGTTCTCCACGAACCAGGCGAAGTGATCCCCCACACACGACTGCCCGGCCTCAAAGCCGAAATATCCGGGGATGATGCCGTCCTCCACCACGCCGCACATACCGGGGACCATCTTCTCCTCAGTGCCCAGCACCATGTGGCAGTTGGAAGTCCCCATGATGATGACCATCCGCCCCGGCTCCGTGACGGTAGCCGCGGGGACGGAGACATGGGCATCCACGTTAGCAACGGCTACCGCAGTGCCCGGCTTCAAGCCCATCCACTGCGCCGCCTGCTCGGTCAGGCCGCCGGCCTTCGCCCCCAGCGGATAGATCGTGCGGGACATCTTCTCATCAACGATGTGCTCCAGGCGCGGGTCCAGTGCCTTGAAGAACTCGTTCGGCGGGAACCCCTCGCGCTTGGACCAGATGGCCTTGTAGCCCGCAGTACACAGGTTCCGCTTTTCCACGCCGGTGAGCTGCCACACGATCCAGTCCGCGGCCTCGATCAGCCGATCGGCCGCCTCGTACACCTCCGGCGCCTCGTCTAATATCTGCCACGCCTTGGGGAAGAACCACTCGGAGCTGATCTTGCCGCCGTAGCGGTCCAGGAACTTATATCCCAGATCACGAGCGATCTCGTTCAGCTTGTTGGCCTCCGGCTGGGCCGCGTGGTGCTTCCACAGCTTGACCCAGGCATGGGGATGATTGCGCCATTCCGGGAGAAAACAGAGCGGCGTACCGTCCGCCTTAGTGGGCAACATCGTGCAGGCTGTGAAATCGATGCCCAGGCCGATAACGTCCTCCGGGTCAACACCGCTCTCCCGAAGGACGGCAGGTACCGCGTGCTTCAACACCTCGATGTAGTCGTTGGGATCCTGCAACGCCCAGTCCGGCTCCAGACGAATGTCCGTCCCTGGCAATACCTCGTCGATCACGCCGTTGGCATAGGGGTGAACGGCCGTGGCAACCTCCCCGCCATCGGCCACATCCACCAGCAACGCCCGACCGGATTCCGTACCGAAGTCGATGCCGATCGCGTACTTGTGGGTACCCATAGATGCCCTCCTGTTCATGACCAGTGCGCACAATACGGCGCGCGTTAAGCGGTATGCGATGTGACATCCACAGCGACCTTGACTACCTGATCCCGATACCCGGCATTCAGCTCGTAAGCCTCCGCCACCTGAGCCAGGGGGAAGCGGTGGGTAACCAGGCTCATCAAATCAATTTTACCCTGTTCAGCGAGCCGAACCGCCCGGGGATAAGCGTGCTTCATGCGCCGACTCATCTTAATGGTCAGTCCCTTACGCCGCGCGGCCGAGGCGCGCATGGTCATCACATCCTCGCTGGGAATGCCTACCAGGACAACCCGTCCGCCCGGGCAGGCCATCTCCACAGCCTGCTCCACCGCGTCGCCGCCCCACGCGGCCTCAATGGCGACATCCACACCACGTCCCCCAGTGGCCTCCATAACCGCCTGCACCGGATCGGTCTTCCCGATGTCGATCACGACGTCGGCCCCGTAGCGCCTCGCGAGCTCAACGCGCCACGGCAATCGCTCGGTGACAAAGATGGGATGAGCGCCGGATAACCTGGCCATCTGCACGATCAAGAGCCCGATCGGACCAGCTCCCACAACGGCTACGCTCTCCTCCACCCGCAGCTTGGCCAGGTCCACTGCGTGGATGGCAACGCCCAGCGGCTCCAGCAAGGCTGCCTCGGTATCGTTCACGCTATCGGGCACGGGGAAGCAACTCTCAGCAGGCATGATCATGTACTCGCGCAGGGAGCCATCATCCGGCCACAAGCCACAGAAGCGCATGTTGAGGCACAGGTTCGGGTTTCCCTTCCTACAAAACTCGCAATATCCACACGGCATAGCGGGATCCACCGCCACCCGCTGCCCCGGCCGCAAGGGCTCGTGATTCCCATCGAACGCATCCGGCCCCACGGCCAGGATCACGGCGGCGAACTCGTGCCCCATCACGATCGGAGACAGGAGCTCGGTATCCCCAATGCGCCCGTTTATGAAGGTGTGCAAATCGGAGCCACAGATCGTGGTCACTGTGACCCGTAACAACACCTCGCCCGGCCCCGGCGCTGGCGGCAACGGCACCCGCTCGATGCGCATATCACGCGCCCCATACAGCTTGGCCGCCCACATCTTCCCATCTTCGGGCAGCTTCTCCAACGCGCCCTCTCCATCCATCTGTGACACCACCATGATATCGCCTCACGGATCCATCATTTCTACGGCAATAACACAACCTTGATCGATTCATCTCCCTGGTGAGCGATCTCGATCCCCTCCGCGAACTTCTCCAGGGGCAACCGATGGCTGATCAGCGCCTCGGCGTTGACGATGCCTTTGCGCAGGTACTCAATCGCCAAGGGATAGCTGTACGGCCCCAGATGCGAGCCGTGGATGTTCAGCTCCTTGACGTCGCCGATGATCGACCAGTCCACAGCCACGGGGCCCGCGTGAACGCTGAACTCCACGAACGTTCCCAGCCGGCGGAGCATTTGCAGCCCTTGTCCTACGGCCGGGCCCGCCCCCGTTGCCTCGATGTACACGTCGCAGCCGTAGCCATCGGTCAGGTCGAGCACCTGTTGCACGGCGTCCCCCTGGCTCACATCGATAACCAGGTCGGCTCCAAGCTGCCTGGCCAACGCCAGGCGCTTCGGCTTCATATCCAGGGCGATCAACATGCCCGGCCCCTTCTGCCGCGCCACCTGCAACATGCATAACCCAATAGGCCCCATCCCCGCGATCACCACGACATCGCCCAACTGGATGTCACCCCGCTCCACGGCGTGAATGGCACAGGCCAGCGGCTCGATCAAGGCCGCGTGCTCGGGCGGGATCTCCTCCGGGACCTTGTAGTTGATGGCGTTGGCGGGGAATCGCATATACTCCGCCCATGAACCCTCAGCCCGATCCTTCTTGAAGCCGTAGATGTCGTGTTGCTGGCACATCCAGTACTGGCCACGCTTGCAAAACCGACATTGGCCGCAGGGCACGATTTGCTCGGACACGGCCATGTCGCCTATCTGCAAGCCATACTTCTCGGCCGCGCCCTCGCCCAAGGCCACCACCCGTCCCACAAATTCGTGGCCGGGCGTCACTGGCACCTCAATATAAGGAGGGATCTCTTCAGATCCCCACACGCGGTAGCCGTAAAAGGTCTTGACATCACTGGCACAGATGCCGGTGGCCAACACGCGTATCAGGACCTCCCCCGGCCCAATCTTTGGAACGGGTACCTCCTCCAGGCGATAGTCCTGGATCCCATACACCCGAACAGCCTTCATGGTCTTGGGAATTTCCATGATCATTCCCTCCACAGACAAAACGCATACGCCGATCGCGGCGGACAACGACCAGCAAGAGGGGAAACGCCACTGAGCAGCCGTGCAGGCAAGGGCCTGCACGCGTGCAGGGATTATAGCGCCGCCGGT
>JAGHDS010000388.1 GCA_021159845.1 Anaerolineae bacterium | reverse complement strand
GTCTACGAAAGTCCCGTGTCCCTCGGCGATCTTCAGCAGCGCCAACCGTTTCACCTGCCCGTCGATCTCGACATCGTAGACGGGGACAGCCTGTCCGTTCACTTCGACCCGTAGATTGTCATGGGGCAACAGTGTGGGTGGAATACGGAAGACATCCTGCTCCGATTTCAAAGCGGTTGAGAGCATCCATAAGAAGGGGACAAAGAAGAATAGCCCCACAAGAATGATTACCAGGTGTGCCATGACCTGACCCAGCAGGCGGCGCGTGAAGCGCCTCCACCGCGGATGGCCAGAGAGAGCGACAGCTTGTGCCATTGGCTCACCCTCCCTCGTAATAAGTCCAACGTTCCGATGAACGCAGAAGTATCAACGTGCAAACCAGGATGATGAGGAATAGTATCCAGGCCAACGCCGACGCATACCCCATCTTCAGATACACAAAACCCTGTTGATAGAGATAGACGCTGTAGAACAGGGTGGAGTTCAGCGGAGCCCCCAGGCCACTGGCCACCGGGCTGACCCCCGCGCTGAGGACATACGCCTGGGCGAAGTACTGGAAGGTAGCGATCACCCCCATGATGAGGTTGAATAGTGTGACCGGGGACACAAGAGGGATCGTAACTGCCCACAGCCGCTGCCACCAGTTCGCCCCGTCCAACTCGGCCGCCTCCATGAGCACCACTGGCACATCCTGCAGACTGGCCAGGTAGATCACGATCGTATTCCCCACTCCCCACAGCCCCAGCAGGATGAGTGATGGCTTGGACCATGTAGGATCCGTCGTCCAGCTTGGGCCGCGAATGCCTATATGGCTGAGGATCGTGTTCAGCAGGCCGCTGTTTGGGTTCAGTATCCACAGCCACAGCAATGTACTGGCCACCGTGGGAACGATGGAAGGCAAGAAGTAAATGACCCGATAGATGGACTGCCCCCTGATCTTCAGATTCAATAAGAGAGCACAGGTAAATGAGACGATCAAGGACAGTGAGACACCGAAGACGACCATGTATGTTGTGTTGTACAGCGACGTCCAGAACAGGGGATCGTGAAACAGGTTGACGTAATTTACCAAGCCGATCCACTCTGGTGCCCGCTTGATGTGATATTCCGTGAAGCTATAGTACAATGAGGCGACCATAGGGTACAACGTAAAGGCGAAGAAGCCGATAATCCACAGAGATATAAACAGGATACCCGTGATGAATCGCCGCTTAGTCTGCCTACTCCACTTCCGTCGGCAATTCGGTAGTTTGAAGCCAGTGGAGCGCCCCGTTATTGCCGTCACGCACTACCTCCTCTACCAAGAAGTTTAAACGCCTTCGCGTGAGTGACCCGGACTTCGCATGCCCGGAGGAAGGTGATCCTAACAATAACAACCTTCCCACAATGCGCACACGCTCATCCCGACCCTCGCCGATCTGATGCACGCGGGGCGAGTCTCGGACTCGCCCCGTGCCCCTCACTCCGCGTAAAAACAAAGTGAGAGCCCTGCGCGAGCTAGGGCTCTCACCGACGCCGACAACACTTTACTGCCCAGACAATGCCTTGTCAAGCATCGGCTGGAGTTTCTCCTGCCCTGCCTGCAAAAGCGGCATTGGGTCAGCGCACGTATGCAGGACTTTCTCCTCGATCTGCCCCAACTCGGTCCCCACTTCCGCGTTGATAGGCGTCAATATCGGAGCCTTGGCGTTCGGGTCCGCCATCAATTTCAGGAAGACCTCGAACTTCTTGTTCTCGTGGAACCGCGGGTCCTGCGCCGCCTTCTTGCTGGACGGCAGGTTAAAGTTCGCCACCATTTCCTCAGCCACGATCTCAGGCGACATCATCCAGGCCATCAGGTCCCAGGCGGTCGCCTTGTCCTTCACCCCGCTGGGGATCAATGCCACGGTGCCGCTCACCAGGTTGGTGTCCTTGCGCTCAGGGTGGTCCGCAGGCGGCGGGAAGGGGGCGACGCCGTAGTACAGCTCTGGCTTGTACTTCTGGATGAAGTTCACGCCCGGCTGCCACTCACCATCCACCATCATGGCCACCTTGCCGGCATAGAAACCATTATCCGGCGACATGTACCCGCCGAAAGCCGAGGTGAAGCGCAGCACCTCATCCGCATTGTAGTCGCAATAGAACTGCTGCTCCCACTTCAGCGCGCCAACTACCGGATCGGACGTGAAGAGGATCTTCGTGCCATCATCGCTGTACCAATAGCCACCCATCATGGCCGTATACAGGTCAAGGTGTGACCACGAGAAGTCAGGAACGAAGCCCACCTGGGTGATATGACCATCCTTGTCCACCTTCGTAAGCTTCTTGGCAAACTCCGCCAACTCCTCCATAGTCTGCGGCGGCTGCTCGGGATCCAGCCCTGCCTCCTCGAACAGATCTTTGTTCCAGAAGAGGGCGTAGGTATCTGTCCCCCAAGGCAGACAATAGTAAGTTCCCTGATACTTGCACTGGCTCAGGGGTGCCTCGAAGATATCGTTAATATCCACCTTGCCATCGGACAGGAAGTCGTCTAAGGGGGTGACCAGCCCCTCGCGCGCCCATGATCCGACGCTATCTGGCCCACCAAGCACCAAGACATCGGGAGGCTCATTGCCGGAAAGCGCGGCGATGACCTTGTCCTCACTGACCGGTGAGTTCACCTCAACCCGCACATTATGGGCCTCGCCATATTTATTGAACAACGACTGGAGCTGTGCCGGATTATCCCCCCACGTGATCCACACACGCAACACTTTCTGCTTGGCAGCAGGGGCCGCCTTCTCCGCCTGTCCCTGCGGTGCCTGTCCCTGTCCCGCCGGTGCCGCCGCGGGCGGCGCGCACGAGGCTAGCAACGCCAGCATCAAGACTGCGACGACAACCATTGCCACCCTTCGTCCTCTGTGTGACATACAGACCTCCTTCTTTGATGTGTCGCGCCATATCAGCGCACAGACATGAGGGTTACGAATTGAAGCAACGACGAAATACGTCAAACCAGTGCGAATGGAGGGGGAAAGATGTATAAGGGATCACACCGGCAGTGATATTATACCACAATTATGCTTCGCAGGGGGCACTTTCCATGTACCCGTCCGCTGTTGGGATAAGGGCAATAGTTGCGTCGCGCAATCGTTAATCGGTCCGCCAACGCAGTTCTGGCTGATCGCGATGGCGCAGCCTCCATGCCCAACCCACAGGATAACCGATCATCTTCGCTACATCGCCCACCAGCCGGATCACTGGCACCAGCATGACAGCATACGCTTTCTGCCATAGAGTAAGCCGCTTCCACATACGCGCCAGCCTCTGCCACGGCCGCCGACAATATACAATTCCACCAGCCACCAGCCCCCCCCACCACCAGGGCGTATGCACCAGGCCCAGAGCGGTGAACAGCGGGCCAACAACCAGATAAGTCCCATATCGTACTAAATGACGCTTCCTCCACAGATCCGCCTTCCCATCACCACGGGCGTAACGGTAGTACTGAAGGGAAAAAGCCCGCAGAGAGGAACGTGGGCGGAAGTACACGATAGCATCCGGGGCCCAGACGAACGGGCCGAACTGATCGCGCAGGCGGAAATCAAAGATCAAGTCCTCGCAGTAATCCAGCCACTCCGGGTATCCCCCTACGGTCTGCCAGGCCGCTCGCGTGAATGCTATAGATCGGCTGGATGGGAGAAACCGCTTCGGATCCACATCCTCCACCGCTGGCAAGACCGTAGCCCCCATTGCCATCTCAAAGGTTGTCTGTGGGTCGGGCAAGAAGAAGCCGGCGACGACCTGCACATCAGGATCGCGCTCAAAGGGGGCGAGGAGCGCCTCCAGCCAGCGTGGATCCAGGCGGACGCCCGCGTCCGTGGCCGCGATGATCTCCCCGGTCGCCGCCGCGATGGCGCGATTACGTCCCTGGGAGATGTTGGCCCCCAGCGCGGTCAACACGTGCAACGGCAATCGATCAGCATACGATTCGACGATGGAGACGGTGTCATCCCGTGAGCCGCCGTCTACGATCACCACCTCGTCCGGCTGACGCGTCTGGGCGACGAGGGAGTCCATCAAATTTCGGATGGACTCCCCCTCGTTGAGCACAGTAGCTATAACGGAGACCCGTCGGCGTTCGTGTGTCGACATGGCTTCCATTATAGCCTGCCCCGGCCTTGTGGCAAACGACGCGATTACCGCACGTTCCGGGGCCGCGCTAAGTCAAAGTTCCCATGCCCCCTGGCGCTCGTCGACAGGGACCTCGCCCTCCCGCGCGCATGAGCGTCGCAGGTGGCTTACCTCTTGCTCCAGCGCGGTCAGCCGGGCCATGAGCTGTTGCAGCAGTTCCATAGTCGTGTCTGGCAGCACATCATGGTGAAGGTCTTCGTGTCGAGTGTCCTCAACCTTGACACCATTGCGGGATCGCACGCGGCCGGGTATGCCCACGACCACCGAGTTGGCTGGCACATTCTTGACGACCACAGAGTTGGCCCCGATCCGGGAATGGTCCCCGATCGTGATCGGGCCGAGCACCTTCGCCCCAGCCCCGATCACCACGTGGTTTCCGATCGTGGGGTGGCGCTTTTCCTTCTTCCAACTGACCCCGCCCAGGGTGACGCCGTGGTACAATGTCACGTCCTCCCCGATCTCGGCCGTCTCACCGATGACCACCCCCATCCCGTGGTCGATAAAAAAGCCGGGGCCTATCACAGCGCCGGGGTGGATCTCGATCCCCGTAAGCCAGCGGGCGAGATGGGATACCCAACGCCCTAGAAGGAAGAGCCGATGAACCCATAGCCAATGGGCCACGCGATACATCCACACCGCGTGCACTCCCGGATAGCATATCAATACCTCAAT
>JAGHDS010000452.1 GCA_021159845.1 Anaerolineae bacterium | reverse complement strand
CATACAGGTATTCCCCGACCGGCACGTTTTCCAAAATGGAGCAGTCGCTATAGACGGTGATCATGCTATCGGCCTCGAGGGGATGCCTCAGTTTCATGCGGAAGGAACCGTCGGACTGGACAATGCTGCTACCCAGTAGCTCGCCGTCTGGACCGCTTCCCAAATATAGATGGGCAACGCGGCCAGCACACACCTGAGGCAGCCGTCCCTCGAATGAGGTGGCTCCAGCCAATGATCGTATGGGATAAGAGCCATAGAGGGTCGCATGTGGATCGCGACGTATGTACAGAGGGTTGGGTTGTGATTGGAACGGGATCACCGTGAAGGTGTCACGGACTGTGGTGTTCTGTCCGCATTCCGCACATACGGTGATCGTCTCGCCCTCCTCAAGCGGTCGGCTGAGGTATGAGTAAAAGTAAGTAGCACTGCCGAATGGGTCCATCTCAGCCTGCGCTTGGCCTAAGAGTTCTCCGTCTGTATCGCTCCCCGCGTAGATGAAGAAGATGCCATCGGCGCATTCCTCACGCTGGATCAGCCCGCCGAACCAGGTCCACCCTGCCTGTGGTGGCCCATTTGGATACTTGATGATCGGCGGTAGTTCGCTGTCCCATGCAATGCTCAGCAGAGAGAGAACAATCACTGCCATCACTAGCACGTGCGTGAGGCGAAGACGATTGGTAGAAGAATTCCCTACGCTACCCCAGCGGCGCGGATCAACGGGGTCACAGATATCGGCGCGCCCGGGGGTGCATTTCCTGGCGTTCTTACGTCCATCCATGCTCATAGCACGTCTCGTACATGGCGACGATGTTCTCCGGCGGGCTTACCGCCTGGATGTTGTGACACGGGGCCAGGATGTACCCGCCTCCCTCGCCCAGGATACGCAGGTTATCCAGCACCTCCTGCCGCACCTCCTCCACGGTGCCGAACGGCAGCGTATACTGGTTGTCCATCGCCCCGTGAAATACGATCTCGTCCCCGAAGTCCCGCTTTAGCCCCTCCCGGTCCATCCCCTTCGCCCGCCACTGAATGGGGTTCAGAATATCAATTCCCGCTTCGATCATGTCCGGGATGATGCGTCGGATATTGCCGTCGTTGTGATGGAACACGAATACGCCCGCCTCATGCGCCAGATCAATCATCCGCTTCATGCGTGGGATCAGGAATTCATGAATCTGAGCCGGGGAAAACATCAGATCGTCCTGGCCCCCCATATCCTCCGCCACGTAGCTCAGCATCACCTGTCCTGGGATCTGCTCGTAGATGCGCACCGTGTTCTCGTATGCCAGATCGAACAGCTTGTCCAGACAGTAGTGGACCATCTCTGGGTTGAGCACCAGGTCCATGAACGCCTGCTCCTGGCCGCGCAGGTCCTTGTAAATCAGGAAGGGTTCCGATCCACCGCCGCGGATGGGGTACATCTCGTTCCCCTTCACCTGCTCCGGGATCACGGAATGGTCCCACCAGTCGGGATCAGGCCAGGTGTAATTGCGTTCGATCTCCTCTACCGAATTGTACTGAGCCAGCGGATGGTAGACGGCCTCCTGATATACACCTGTGCCATAATCGATGTCCCGGTACCCGATCCCGAAGACGTCATACCCTTCCGGAATCGGTGGCCCCACGTACCGCGGTGACACGGTGACGACGAAGTCGATATGCAGTTTTTCGAGCATCTCCCGCTCGCTGCTGCACCCTAGATGCTTCATGAGCTTGGCGGTGGCCTCCGGGGTAGCCCAGTAATCCATAGGCACCCGATCCGGTTCCTGGCGAGTCAGTACAGCCAGCCAGCGCTCTCGCGGCGTCATCGTCTCCTTAGGCATTTTGTCACCCCCTCCAATGGTCATTTGTCATGGTCTGTTCCTTGTCCGCCATCTCTCATTCGTCGTTCGTCACCCAGCATGCTTCTCCCTTATCCCGCCAGCCCGGGGATGCCGCCGCGGCCGCGGGCGAGGCGTACAGCGCGCACGATCGCCCGAGCCACCACTTCGGCTGCATATGCCCCCACCAGATTCACATCGGCAGGCATCTCACACGTCGCCAGCGTGAAGAACGTATCTCCATCGTATAAGGTGTGAGCCGGCCGGACTGCCCGGGCCAGCCCATCCTGAGCCATCTGAGCGACTTTGCACGCGCCTTCTTTATCCAGTCGGGCGTTGGTGGCCACGACGCCGACCACCGTCGATGCAGCAGGTGGTCGCTGTGGAAGCGCCTGGCGTAGCACGGCCAACGTGTCGGCAAACTCACCATCCGGGCGACGCGCCCCCGCCAGTATCTGCCCGGTACTGGGGTCTACCACATCGCCCAGAGCGTTGACGGCGACCAGTGCGCCGACGACCAGCCCGCCCCCCAGCTCCTCGGCTGCTGTGCCAATACCCCCTTTCATCGCGAATTCCATTCCCAGTACCTTGCCCACGGTGGCGCCAGTACCCGCTCCCACGCTACCCTCAGGGACCGGACCATCGGATGCGGCCTCGCACGCTCGTCGGCCCATCCGGGCGTCGGGGTACGCGCCCGGGTCCCCGATACCCAGGTCGAAGAGGATCGCCGCCGGCACGATGGGCACTCGCGTGCCGAGGGTACTGTAGCCCACCCCGCGTTCGGCCAGCCAGCCCATAACCCCATCCGCCGCGGCCAGACCGAAGGCGCTCCCCCCGGCCAGGACGATGGCATGAGCTTCCTGCACCAAATGCATCGGGCGTGCAAGGTCCGTCTCCCGGGTACCGGGGGCGCCGCCACGCTGATCGACGCCCACCACGGCGCCCGTCTCACAGAGCACCACCGTGCATCCGGTGATCCCCTGCTCATCGGTGGCATGGCCCACCCGGATGCCGGGGATATCGGTGATCCCTGTAACTTTACTCATCGCTCACCCCCTCTATGTTCTCGCAGTAGCTCGGCGGCGATGCCCACCACTCGCTCCGCGACCTCATCTTTGGACATGAGCGGCCACGGCTCGGGAGCCTGCCCTGGACGCAGGATCGTTACCCGATTCGTGTCCACGGCGAAGCCCGCATCGGGGGCGGAGACGTCATTGGCGACCACCATATCCAGGCTCTTATCGTGTAGCTTCTCCTGCGCATGTGCGATGAGGTCCCGCGTCTCGGCTGCGAACCCGACGACCACCTGTGGCCGTCCCAGCTCGCATCGTCGGCGTCCCACCTCGGCGAGGATATCCGGTGTGCGCTCCAGCCGGATCACCAGCTCCTGCACCCCTTCCTTCTTCACCTTGTCGGCAGATGGCTCGGCCGGGCGGAAGTCCGCTACCGCCGCGGCGCCGATCAGGATATCAGTATCCGGCAGGAGTGCCATGACCGCCTCGTACATCGCCTGAGCGGTCTCCGTGTACTGCGCCTTCACGCCCCACGGCAGCGGCACCTGCAACGGGCCGTGGATCAACGTGACATCAGCGCCCATATCCCGCGCCGCGCGGGCCAGCGCCACACCCATCTTGCCGGACGATCGATTGCCGATGTAGCGCACGGGGTCGATGGGCTCCCTGGTGCCACCTGCTGTAACAACCACGCACCGGCCGGCCAGTGGACCGTCGCGGCCCAGAAGCGCCCGCGCGGCCTCCATAACATCATCCGGCTCTACCATACGCCCGACGCCCTCCGCTCCGGAGGCCAAGTGTCCGGAGGCTGGCCCCACAAAGGTGACACCACGCTCCCGCAGGACGGCCACGTTGGCCTGGGTCGCCGGGCTTGCCCACATATGCGATTCCATAGCTGGCGCGATGAGCCACGGCGCGGCGCAACTGAGAGCCGTCGAGGTGAGCAGGTCATCGGCCAGGCCGTGGGCCAGCCGGGCCAGCGTGTTGGCTGTGGCCGGCGCGACGATGAAGAGATCGGCGGAGCGCGCCAGGTGGACGTGGGCGATACGGGCGTGTTCGCCTTCCCGAATGGGCTGCCAGGGATCCGTGTACACGGGCCTCTGCGTGAT
>JAGHDS010000184.1 GCA_021159845.1 Anaerolineae bacterium | reverse complement strand
GTACTGGCAGGCGTTGGGCGAGATGTCGGAGAGCTTCAAGGTGTTCAACCATCTGGTGGGGGCGGATGGGAAGCTTTATGGGCAGCGAGATGGCTACCCGGCCAACGGCACTCAGCCGACTTCCGGCTGGGTAACCGGCGAGGTGATTGTGGATCGTTATGCCATCAGAGTGGCCAGGGACGCCCCAGCGGGCACATATCGCCTGATAACGGGCATGTACCGGGAAAGCGATTTCACCCGGCTGCCCACCTTTAACGCTCAAGGAACTCCTCTGGGGGATACGGTGCCCCTCACCGAGATCACCGTCCAGCCGTGACCTCGGTCCACACCACCAAGACCGAGGTACCTGGTCCCCCGAGCTTTTTTGCCTCTCTTTTCCCCGCATTTCTATTGACTGCAAAATATAGCGATGTTAAACTGTCATTATCATGCGGCTGTTTAAATGATCACTGGGTTCTGGCGGATCAAGATTTGTGGAGGGAAAAGCTCAAAGAGCACGGTTTCTTAGGTCCTCTGGTGGGACATCCTGTATAGCTAGTGGAACATCGGCCTTGCCAGTAGGGGAGAAGCCAGGTTTTGCCAGATTCCAGTAATCGGTCTGCCACTCCGCGTGTCGCGCGCAGGTGAGATAGGACATCTATGGCAAGAAGAACGCGCTGGTTCATCCTTCTCGGCGTCGTATCCGCGGCCCTGATAGCGGTCGGGATCTTGGCTCTACTGCGAGTTCACCGGTTGCACCCTTCTTTTGCATCTCCGATATCTACTCCCATCGTTACGGCACCGCGACCGACTGCCCCTCCTCCCAGTCCTCAACCAACCACGCCACCTACTTCCACGCCGGTAGCAGCGCGGCCGCCAACACGATTTCCGCCCATGCTCTATGCCATGTATGACTGGCGTAATAGTGACTTCCACACGCAACACCCAGAGTACGGCCCTATAGGCTCTCACATCGAGTTCACATGGGAGGATGTCAACCCTGCCCCCGGCGTGTACGATTGGTCCGCGTATGACCGATTCCTGGCGAAGGCACGGGGAATGACCGTCGAGATTCCAGGCATCCAGGGGAACACGGTTATCTCCAAGCCGGTCCAGCTCACGTTGATGATCTACGGCGCCGGCGCGACGGGGCATCTGCGCGACTATACGCCGGAGTGGGTCTATCAGCGCATGGGGAGTGATGAAAGGGCGGAGGATCGGCTCACGGGCCACGCGCTTCATCCAAACGGCTGTCCAGTCCGCGGCGCGCCGGCCTACGAGGATTCGGACTGGCGGCAGGCGTTTGCCGATATGGTACGTGCCTTCGGCGAGCGATATGACCAGGACCCGCAGGTCGTTGGCATCTGGCTTGGCGTTGGCGTGGACGACGAGACGCAGCCGACGAAGAAGATCGGGGATTGTGACTACCCGGCCGAGCTGGGTAAGGTGGTCACGTGCGACGAGTACCTGGATTTCATCCATGAAGCCATGCAGGTATACGCCGAAGCCTTTCCCCATAAACCCCTGTGGATCCAGGCTGGCCCAGGTGCCTGCACAGCCCAGGACGTGGCCGGCTGGCGGACTCGCAAGCAGATCATGGAATGGGCGCTGCCGCTGGGCATCGGGTATAAGAACAACGGACTCACGCCGGACAAGGTTAACGCTGTCGGTTATGGGAACAGCGCGGGCTGGGAGAGCATGGACATCGCCGACCGGCTGTGGACTCGGGTACCCATTGCGTTCGAGCCTGCCTTTACCGCCCCGGTTGGCGAGTCTACGTCTTCTGGGGATGCTCCCGTGGAGTACGCTTATTGGATGATCCACAATGCACTCGCACATCACGCGGACTTCATCGACGTTCAACCTCAGTGGCTGGACGCGTTGGCGAAGATCCCCGGGATGTTTGATTACATCCAACGCTCGTTGGGCGTCACCATGCAGCTCCCGAAAAGCGCTGAAGGCCAGCCCCGTCATATAGCGAGGCGCGTGGCGACCGATGTCTGGATCGTAATGAGAGACGCGGAGTACGCGCCTCTGCACTTCAAGCAGACCGGTATGAGCGGAGACCCTGGCGATTGGGAATTCTTCCTGTATCGGCGTGAGGGGATAAGCGGCCAGACAGTGCATTTGACAAGGCAGGATCTCCCCCAAGAAGCGTGGGATCAGCCGTATAGCCGACATGCGCGCCGCACCGATCAGGCCCACGACGGCACTTTGATCCCCCTGGACGTGGACGATCGATGGCTGTATGCGGGCCCTCAGCGTGTCCCCATGCGTTACCTGGTCCGGGTGTGGTATCTGGATCAGGGCAACGACCGCTGGGCCTTCGAGTACACGAATGCCTTAGGGGAGATCCGGCAGCGGGTGGTCAAAAAGCGCGGGACTAATCGGTGGCGGATGGCCGAGTGGACGTTGGAGGATATGGCGTTGATTAACGCCATGCCCATAGCCGAGGGGATCCCCTCAGCTATGGGCGTGCCGGGCAGGGTTGATGTACGCTTGAACAGCATGGGGGATGGCGACGATACCTTTCACAAGGTGCTGATCCGCGCGCTGCCCCAGATAGTGCCCACAGCAACACCGGTGGTCGCGAAGGTGGAGATCGTCTGGCCTCACGGCAGCCTACCGGTCGACCAAGCCACACTTGCCAATATCACAGCATATATCTTCACGGATGACCAGATGAGCCCGCCTCCGTGTGATTGGAACCCGACGGTGCGATTGTGGGTAGGAGAGAACAACCAGCCGGTTCGCCCCCTCATGGAGGGGCAACGGCGCTTGTTCACCCTTAACGGCCGGACGTTCCCTGTATGGGATTTTAACGATGTGGATGTGAGCATAGCGCGCTTACCCAAGAACAAGTTATACTTCTTCGCTACCGTCGATGGCATACCCACGCGCCATAACATCTGGGCCCATGCTGCTGATGGGCGGACCTTTGCCCCGAATGTGAAGCGCCCGACGGGTGTGGTCGTCGCGCGTCCCGATGCCATAGACGCGCATATTCAGATCGTGTGGCCACATGATAACGCGCCGGTCACCGAGGCAAAACTGGTGAACATCACGGTGCTGCCGACGAAACAGGGAACCTGGCTGGCTATCCCGCCCGATCTCGGGTGGCGACCTGCGCTCCGACTACACTGGTCGGTCAACGCCGAGGCTGAACCCGACTTCGACCACACACTCGTCGGCACTCCCCGCGTGGTGAACGACAATGGTTTGAGCTATCTGGTTTGGGATTTCAACGACGTGGACGTCAGCCTGGCGCGTGATCCCAAAAACCGCTATTATTTCTGGGTGACCGCCGATGATATACCCGTCACGTCTAATGTCTGGGCTCACGGTGCGGATGCTCGCACGTACTTCCCGCAGATGGATGTCCCCTCGCGGAGTTGCCGATGAGCGTCAAGAGCCGACAGCCGGTGGCAGTAAGCCGTTAGCCGATGGCGGATAGCAGCAGGGTACGCTGTCGGCTTTCTGCTATCTGCTATCTGCTGACTGCTATCCGCTGACTGCTATCTGCTATCCGCTGACTGCTGACTGCTAGCCACCTGGTAACGATCTCTTGGCGCACAGACAACATTTCTTTCCTCTGCCCACGCGCTCTATGCTATAATGCAAGCCAGCGATCCGGCGAGGGAGGTATCCGTGCCTTACGCCATCGAGACATATGAGCTTACTAAGCGTTTCGGCCCGCCCAGGCGGGGAGAAGGAGATGCCCATCGGCGTTTCCCATTCCTGGGCACGGACAGACGGCGCGGTGTCCTGGCAGTGGACCGCGTGACGATTCGGATCAGGGAAGGGGAGATGTTTGGCCTGCTGGGGCCGAACGGCGCGGGGAAGACCACGCTGGTCAAGCTGCTGTGTACGCTCATTCTACCCTCGTCCGGCAGCGCTCGCGTCGCCGGATACGACCTTCGCGACGATAGCCATGTACGCCGGGTGATCGGCCTTTCCACCGGCGATGAACGTAGCTTCTTCTGGCGTCTCAGCGGCAGGGAGAACCTCCTCTTCTTCGCCGCGCTCTATGGGCTTCCGCCTAGCCGGGCGCGATATCGCGTGGACGAGGTGTTGGACAAGCTGGAGATATCGGAGTGGGCCGATCAACGATTTGCCACCTACTCTAGCGGCCAAAAACAGCGGCTGAGCATCGCCCGAGCACTGCTGCCGCATCCGCGCATCCTTTTCCTGGATGAGCCCACACGCTCCCTGGACCCCAAGGCCGCGCGCCATCTGCATGATCTGATTTTGAACGACCTGCACCGTCGGGAGGGCATGACGATCTTCCTGACCACTCATCGGCTGGACGAGGCCGAGCGGCTGTGCGATCGCATTGCCATCATGCACCGGGGGCGGATCCAGGCCTGCGGCACGTTGGACGAGCTGCGCTCCGTATTGCGCCCTCAGGCGCGCTATCGGCTGCGGGTTGCTGGGCTGCCAGGTGAACGATCGTGGCCGGATGAGTGGGGCCACCTGGAGATGCGCTCACTCGGGGATGGCCAGGTGGAACTTGTGCTCGATGCGGCCAATGGTGAGGAGGACCTGGCCCGACTGATCGCGTGGATCGTCCGGGCTGGGGGGCAGGTGTTCTCGGCGACGGAGGAGCGTCCCTCACTGGAGCAGGTCTTCGACCGGTTCACGCGAGAGGCTGCTGACGATGTATAAGGTGTGGGCATTTCTGCGGCGAGATTGGCTGGTGGAGAGCTCATACCGGGTTGCTTTGTTTCTCCAGCTCTTTGGCGTCTTTTTCAGCACCTTCATGTTCTACTATCTCAGCCGCCTAGTCCCGGGCGCGGGCATCCCAGCGTTGAATGCCTATGGGGGGAACTACTTCGCGTTCGTGCTGATCGGCATTGCCTTTTCCGGGTACTTTGGCGTGGGGCTTGCCAGCTTTGCCAATAACTTGCGTAGGGCGCAGACCACAGGCACGCTGGAAGCAATGCTCCTCACGCCTACCCGGCTATCCACGATCATCCTCTCATCGTGCCTGTGGGACTATTCGTTGACTACGCTGCGAACATTGGTGTACCTGTTACTGGGTGTATTGATATTCCACGTGCCCTTACAGCGGGGCAACTACCTGGCCGCATTTATCATCCTGGTCTTGACGATTATCGCGTTTAGTGGCCTGGGGATCATCGCTGCCAGCTTCATCATGGTGCTTAAACGCGGTAACCCGGTGACGTGGTTATTTAATGCCACGGCCGCGCTGCTGGGTGGTGTCTACTATCCCATCGAGGTTCTCCCTGGTTGGCTGCAACGCTTATCGGCGCTGATCCCGGTCACTTATGCGTTGCGGGCCATGCGCCGGGCCTTGCTGGTCGGGGCGAGCACCAGGGTGCTCTTACCCGATATCCTGGCATTGCTCGCTTTCTGCGTCGTGCTTGTTCCACTTGGCCTGCTGAGCTTCCGGCTTGCTGTCAACCGCGCCCGGATGGACGGCAGCCTCGCTCAATACTGATCATGCTGATCCCCGCGATTTTGTCGCTCACTTCGCCGGCCGGGCGAATGAGATGCGTAACGCCGGATCGCCCAACAGGTTGAACGTTGCCACCACGTCCCGCGCCCCTTCCTGGTCAAGGGGCACTTCTCGTTTGGCCAGCATCATGGCCTCCCCTACCGTTTGCACCGCCGGATCGGTGAGGTAATGATAGAATGTCTTAGCGAGAGCTTGCTGATCCAGGGAGAGCGACTCGCTGGTGGGGGCTAACGCGGCGACGACGCCTCGATCATGTGCCCGCAGCAATGTCTCCGCTAACGAGACGACCTTCGGGTGGTGGAAGTAGCCTGTCAGGCAGGTCATCGTCACCAGCAAGGGGGGCTGCTTGTTGTGCAGTGCCGATATGTCGGCAGTAGACAGGACCTTCTCCTTCGCCCATACAGTGATGCTGCCGTGGCCAACGTAGTTTACCACCCCTACTCCTCGGTTGATCGCTTGCAGTATTTGAGCGTGTGGATCCTTTGCCCATCCCAGATACACGCGTTCCACCTCGAAGATGGGGGCCAGGTATTCGTTCACCAACATGTCTGACATGCGGATGAAGGCCGTATCCCTGTTATCCGCCACGACGAGCGCGCGGTGTGCCCACGTCTCTCCTGCATGGTCTTCGAACCACATCGTCTTCCGTACCATTGCCTGGACATCCTCCGGCGTTTGGGCGGGGAACCTCCCCAGCGCGATATCCGGTCGGCCATCGCCATCCACGTCGGCCAGCCAGTTGTCACTGGCCGTCTGGCCGACGTAGCGAGTTTGTACCAGGGCGGTGGGAATCAGGTTCCGCTCAGGCCCTTTCACGTAGTCGTACGCGTCGTAGCTGGCATCGCCGACCAGGAGGACGTAGCGCGGCCGTGGTTCCGGCCATGAGCGCAGAGCGTCGGCCAGAAAAGCGCGGATCGCGGCCGGGTCCTGCAGGCCGAAGCTATACGCATCGTACAGGGCTTCTGGTGTTACGGTGAACACCCGCAGCCCTTGCGCCGACCGTCGCTTCAGTAATGGCTGGATCGCTTTCATCAGGCTGGAATGGACGATGGCGATGTAATCGGCTCCATCGGGGCGCGGCGCTTCCACGGCTGTATGAGCCTCCACGGCGGACGGGCTCAACAGCCCATCGCCGGCAGCGACGAGGTAGTGCCGCTCACCGGTGACATCCGCTCGCGAGAAACGGATCGTCTGTCCGCCGCTCTCCTGCGATACGTCGAACCCGCTCAACGGTGCGGGATGTGCGAGGTCGGTGATGTCCCACAGCGTTACTTCCCCGCGCGGCAGGCCCGTGATCTCATAAGCGCCTGGACCGGCGAGGAAATCCAACCATCCACCGTGCGCTCGAAGCTGCCGCGGATACGTCACGTCGAACCAGTCTAAGTAGCTTGCCTCCACCGGCGCCTCTGTATCCCCTGGCGCCAGGATGGCGAGCTGGTTCTCCCCCGATCGCATGGTGCCGGAGGGGATCGTGCCCGTGAGCACTTGACGCCCTTGTCCATCCCAGGTGGCATCGCACACGCGGTGGCCGTTCACCTCCACGATCACGTGGTGATCGGGGTTGGCGGGGGCGCTGGAGGTGGACCACAAACTGATGCGGATATCCGACTCGCCGGGCATGACGTCGGTCAGCGTGAAGGTAACGGTTACCCCACGCCGCCCGTAGATGGGTTGCCAGAGCCAGTGATCCTTGCCTTCCGGTAGCGTGGAAAGGTATTGCCTTTGCTGTTGGAACCGCACTCGTGAGCGGGCTGTGTTGCTTGGATTCCCCAAAGCGCTGGACACTTGCTGCATGGGCGTGGGGCTTTGTCCGCCCTGCTGGAGCCAGTAGACATTGTAAGGGCTGTAGATGTTATCGCTGGGGGTTGCGTAGAACACCAGGGAACGTTGGTTGCCATTTCCCAGGAGGATGAACGGGACGGCCTGGCCCCGGTTGCTCAGATGGAGCCCCGCATTGCTGACGGTCGCCAAGTCGAGCCCTGCCGCACGCGCCGCATCTTCTGTGAGACGGTAAAGGCCTGCGGAACGCGTGACGATACGTATTCGCTCAGCCAAAGGTGTTTTCTTAGGCGTCTCCTGTGAGCTCGGCGTGGGATGTTGGGCCGGGGGCGTGACGGCTGGCGTGCGGGTGATCTCCGGGGAATGGCTACTGCGCAACAGCAACACACCTCCCCCGCCAACAAGCGCGAGGGCAACAAAGGCTACGATGAGCCAGATGAGTGACTTGTGAGATCGACCATCGGACATTACTTACTCCCGTTTGGAGGAGATCAAAGTGAATGCCAGGAGCGCCACGCGGCCAGGCCGAACACCAGGGCCCCCAGGAGGGACAGCCCGGCCAGGTAGAGCATGGCGTCTGCCGGGTGTTGCAAGAGCACCCGAGGACGGGGTGTTGCCGTGGGGGGAGGCAAGCGTGTGGGCCTCGACGTTGCGGATGGCGTCGGCGTGAAGGTCGGTGGAGTTGTCGGCGTGGCCATGGCCGGGACGGGCGTATCAGTCGGGCGCACGGGTGCCCGGGTGGGGGCGATAGTGGGCGGCATATGTGTCGGCCCAGACGTTGGCATGGGGGTAGGGGATGGCGCGGGTGTGTGAGTTGGCGTCCACGTGGGTG
>JAGHDS010000501.1 GCA_021159845.1 Anaerolineae bacterium | reverse complement strand
TTCCACGACGGTGACCAGTCCAGCATAACACAGGCCCAGCTCCTTTGCCAGCGTAGCCTCTGGAATCAGATTCTGTCCGATCACATCGCCGCCCCACATCCGATAGAGGCGGGCTTCAGCTTTAGTCTCCCGTCTTGGGCCGTCCACGGCCAGATATACCCCCCCATTCACAGCGCCTGGCAGGGCGTCTCGCAATGCTGCCCGAATCTGAGGGCAGAAGGCAGGGTCCTGCCCGATTCCCGTCACACCTCGGTCCTCGAATAACGTAGTCGGCTGGTGGCAAACGTGGCTGATGAAATCGTCCACGATCATGCTGTCCCCGCGGCGCAGCAAGGGATTTAGTGCCACACCGGCATCCCATCCAATCACGCGCTGAATGTCCAGCTCGCGGGCCGACCACACCGTCGATCGCGGGTCCAGCCGCGATGGCATGCCGAAGTACGGTTGGACCAGGAAAGTCACCTCGCCTGGCCCAGTCCGTTCCGCCACAGGCCCAAAGGTGCCCCAGGGCGTGTGGACAGTGTGTTCCTTCACCACAGGCCCCAGGGCATCCAGGGCAGGTGGGGGAACCGGGACAGCGACCAGGAGAAGAACGCGTACGTCTGTCATGTCTGCCCCGCTATCACTTCCGCCTCGATGCGCTGAGCATATTCCCCCATGTCCACAACGGTCCCGGTCAGCCGCGCCTCCTCGGCAGCGAAGGCGATCAGATGGCTCTGCAGGGAGTCGCGAGCCGAGCTCAGCACGCCTCGGTTCGGGTTGCGCACCGCTGCTACAAATGAGTTTATCAGCCCGGTGTCACCGCCGCCGTGTCCACCAACGACGTCGCCCGGGCGGATGATGTCCTCGCGCCCGGTCAAATGGTCATAAACGGCGATCTCGTTCTCCGCCATGTTGCCCCGCAGCGTCCCCATGGAGCCGTCGTAGCGCATGGTTCGTCCCTCTTTGTAGGAGTGTCCATGCATTGTGAAGGTCACTGTCACGTCGTTTTCGAACTCCATGGTCACGATTTGGTGGTCCACCACGTCGTTATCACAGCGGTAAACGCAGCGGCCATAGGGTCCTTCTTGTAGGGCCTTCATCCGGGCTTCCAGGCTGGTATCCAGGGAGATCGTCGAGACCGGCCAGCTCGTGTCATCGGTCAGGTAGAGGCGCGGCGCGTAGAAAGGACACTGGTCCGCGATCGGACATCCATCCATACATCGTTCGGGGATCTCCGGCCCTACGCGGTCGGAACGGAACAGCGTCAGATGGCCAAAGGACGCCACGCGCAGACATCGGCTCCCCAATACCCAGGACAGGATGTCCAGATCATGGCATGACTTCGTCAGGATCATGGGGCTGGCGATCTTGCTGTTACGCCAGTTGCCACGCACGAAGGAGTGAGCCATGTGCCAGTAGACGACGTTCTCCTTGTGCTCGACGGTCATCACGTCGCCCAGCCGGCCGGATTGGACCACTTCTCGCACCGCTGTGAAGAAAGGAGTGTAGCGAAGCACATGCCCGATTTGGAGGATTCGATCGGCCTTCTCCGCCGCGCGCACGAGGCGTACGCAATCGTGTGGGGTTGCCGCCATAGGCTTTTCCAGCAGAACGTGGTACCCCAGCTCCAACGCCGGCAGCGTGGATGCCACATGATCGCGATCCATCGTGGCGTTGACCAGGGCGGGAGCCAATTGACCTTTGGCGTATAAGTCCTCCCAGGAGGCGAATTGGCGTTCTGGGGGGATGTTGTGTTCCTTCGCGAATTGCTCGCGTCGTTCAGCGATAGGCTCTGCCACAGCGACGAATTTGAGTCGATAAGGGTAGCGCAAAGCGTAAAAGCCGTACGCCTCACGTCCGCGGTTACCCGCGCCGACCAAAACCGCTTCCACCGGTTGAGGCATATCTCCCAATCCTCCCGTAGGTCATTTTATCGGTTTCGCCTGAGCGGATACCTGGGATTAAACACATGCTTCCAGGCTTGTCGCCATTATACCACAAGCCGTCGTAAACCCCGCGTGGCGGGTAACAGGTAACTGTTCACCGCTGGGGTAAAAGGGGGTTAAGCTGCACTGCATCCTCGTACATCGAGTCTCACGAAGTTGTGCGTCCCGCAGCCAAACGGGCCGAAGGCCCGTTGGCCCCCTTCTCCCAGGCGTGGGGGAAGGGGGTTTGGATCCAGGCGCCTGTATTGAGTGTGTCCTCACCCACATCACTCACCGGATGCCAATAAAATCTAGTGGGGGAACGGTGAACAGTCACGATAACAGGTTCATCGTTCCCTCGTTTTTACCCAATATTTACCTTCTATTACGGCTCTATTCACCAGACGGATGTATAAAGAAGCAGATAGATGAACAAGAGGTAATCGCCAGAGCAATATAAGGGGGAGAGGCCATGAAAATACGAAAGGTTTGGAGACAGGTAATCGCTTTAGTCGGCGTGGCGGCCTTACTCGCTGTGTTGTCTCGGAAACGGTTGCCCCTACTGGTCGGCCATCGGACATAACATCTTTTGGTTTGGGAGGTGAGCCATGAAGACGGCAAAGGCTTTGAGCTGGGTTATCGCAGTAGCAGGCGCATGGGAGGTGATCGCTCCCTTCATCCTCAAATACACATCCACCGGCTCGGCTACGTGGAACGCGATCATCATCGGCTTGGCGATCGTCATTCTGGGCGTCTGGGCGGCACTATCCGCCGCAGAATCCACAGTCAAGAACCTGAACTGGGTGAACGCCGTACTGGGCGCGTGGCTGATTATCGCACCATTCATCCTGAGCTACAGCCACACGACAACAGCCATGTGGAACAATATCATCATCGGCGTGATCGTGCTGGCACTGGCCGCCTGGGCCGCCGTGACGGCGGGCGGCTCCGCAGAACGTACGGCCTGACACGTGAGCGGCCATGGCAATGGCGCCATGCTTCCGTTGGGGCCCTGGCCTGATCTTGAGGACGGGGCCCCAATGGCTACGTTCCTTAGTCCCTGGGTGAGACCAAAGCGTATCCCTCCCCCCGAATCGTGCGCAGGTATCGAGGATGAGAAGGATCGTCCTCCAACTTCAAGCGCAGGCGGTGGATGTAAACTTTCAGATAGTCTGGAGTTTCCAACGCATACCGTCCCCAGACGCGTCCTAACAGCGTCTCCGACGGCACTACCCTCCCCACGTTACGCGCCAGTATCTCCAGCAAGCGATATTCGGTACCAGTGAGGCCGATCTTCTCCCTCTTGCGTGTAACCAGGCGACGGGCGAAGTCGATGCGAAGATCGCCGAGTATCAACGGCTTCTCCGGCTGTCCAGTGGTTCCTTCCACCCGACGCAACACGGAGCGGATACGGGCGAGAAGCTCCAGGTGCCCGAAAGGCTTGACGATGTAATCGTCGGCACCCAACTCCAACCCGTGCACTTTATCGATCTCGTCATCTCGTACCGTTAAGATGATGACCGGCACGTCGCTGAAGAGACGGATCCGCTGCAGAACATCGAAGCCCGACATGTCGGGCATCATCACGTCCAATAGCACCAGATCGGGCCGCTCCGCCTCGACTAGAAGGAGTCCGCTTTCGCCGTCATGTGCTTCGCCCACCTCCCAATCTGGTTCCTGTAGAGTGATC
>JAGHDS010000003.1 GCA_021159845.1 Anaerolineae bacterium | reverse complement strand
TCGGGGGTGAGCTTGAAGCTGTGTGTGTGAGGGGAGTGATCGTGAAACCTCAATCCTTGATCCCGATGGTAATCGAACAAACCGGGCGGGGGGAACGAGCTTATGACATTTATTCCCTTCTGCTGAAGGAGCGTATTATCTTCCTGGGCACGCCGATCAATGACCAGATCGCCAACCTGATCGTCGCCCAGCTACTGTTCCTCGATCGCGAGGACCCAGAGAAGGACATCCAACTGTATATCAATTCCCCGGGTGGTGAGATTTACCCCGGCCTGGCGATTTACGACACGATGCAAATGATCAATGCCCCAGTCTCCACGTTCGCTGTGGGGTGGACGGCCAGTATGGGCACGGTACTCCTGGCGGCCGGCACCAAGGGTAAGCGGTACGCGTTGCCGCACGCCACGATCCACATGCATTCGGCTATGGGTGGGGCGCGCGGCCCGGCGCCGGACGTCCAGATCCAGCTCAATGAGCTGATGCGTATGCAAAACCTGCTCCAGCGTTTGTTGGCCTTGCACACCGGGCAACCCTTGGAACGCATCCAGCATGACTTTGAGCGTGATTACTTCATGGATGCTCATGCGGCGCTGGAGTACGGGATCATTGATCACGTCATTGGCGAGCCACCTTCATCGGAAGAGTCCCAGGAAGGGACGCAGGGCGAGGGAGACCAGGAGAATGGCGAGTAGAGGATCCCAGGACGTACCGCGATGTTCCTTCTGTCACCGCCGCCAGGACGAGGTACGGCGGCTGATCGCTGGCCCCGGCAATGTCTATATCTGTGACGAGTGCGTGGAACTGTGTCACGAGATATTGGAGGAGGAGGGGATCGTCTCGGAAAGCAAGACATCGCTGGCGTGGAAATCCGTATTACAACCCAAGACGATCGTGGGGAAACTGAACGAGTATGTTGTAGGACAGGACCGGGCGAAGAAGGTTCTGTCCGTTGCTGTTTACAACCACTACAAGCGTATCGCGTCCGGGCGCAGCCACTCCGATGTGGAGTTGCAGAAAAGCAACATCTTACTCCTGGGGCCAACAGGCTCGGGCAAGACGTTGCTCGCCCAGACACTAGCCCGCATCTTAGACGTTCCCATCACGCTGGCAGATGCCACCAGCCTGACCGAGGCCGGCTATGTAGGCGAAGACGTTGAGAACATCTTGCTACGATTGCTACAAGCGGCCGATTGGGACGTCGCCCGGGCTGAGACGGGCATCGTCTACATCGACGAGATCGATAAGATCGCTCGCAAATCCGGTGGCAGTCCTTCCATTACCCGCGATGTCTCCGGGGAGGGCGTCCAACAAGCCTTGCTGAAGATCATAGAGGGTACGATTGCCAATGTGCCCCCCCAGGGCGGTCGCAAACACCCCGAGCAGGATTTCATACAGATTAACACGGAGAATATCCTGTTCATTTGCGGCGGCGCTTTTGAAGGGCTTGATAAGATCATCGCTCAGCGCATTGGGGCAAAGGGACAGGTAGGGTTCGGACGTCAGCGCCGGTTCCGAAACGCCGAGGAGGAGAAGGCCACCCTGTTGCGTCAGGTCACCCCGGAGGACTTGCTGGCTTACGGGTTGATCCCCGAATTCGTCGGCCGGCTGCCCGTTGTCGTCAGCCTGGAACCCCTTAGCAAAGAAGAGCTGATCGCCATCTTGACGGAGCCCAAGAACGCCATCGTCAAGCAATTCCAGCGTCTGTTCAGCCTGGACGATGTGGAACTGGTTTTCACCCAAGACGCTCTGGAAGCGACGGCCGAGGAGGCAATCAAGCGCAAGACCGGGGCGCGCGGCCTGCGCACCATCATTGAGGAGTCCTTGCTGGACGTCATGTATGAGATCCCCTCTCGGCCCGAGGTCGTGCGCTGCATCGTCAACGCGGATACGATCCAGCGCAAAACTCCCCCACTCTTGCTCACGCAATCGGATCGGCCCGCCGCCTCCGGCCGGGAGCTGCGCGAGAGCGCTTGAGATGGATTATAGGTGAGCCTGGGAATCACAAAGGGGCGAGCTGCTTAGGACGCTCGCCCCTTTCGTTTTCTCCGTGTGGGATGTACTCGCCTTAGCAAAGGACGAACGGGACGTCCCCGCCCCTCCTCAGCTTTTATCCTCGTCCTCCCATTGTCAGCGCGTCGAACAGTCGCCTGCGCAGGGCGGCGGCGAGGACAGCCAACTCCAGCAAGACCAACAGCCCGGCGAAGGCTATCGTCAAGCGGGATATCTCATTCCAGGCGACCACGGGGATCAGAGGCGGTAGGGGGATCCCCTTCTCACCTGTCACGCGGAAGAACGGCGAGAAGAGCTGGGAGGCAGCGGCGCCAATAAGGGCCCCCGCAGTGGCGCCATAAGCGGTGAGGGCGCTGTATTCCAGGATCACCTGTCCCATGACCTGCCGATGCAATAGGCCGACGGCCCGTAGCACAGCAAAGCGATAGAGCCGCTGCTGGAGCGATGCGTATCCATACACGAGCAAGCCGAGGGCAGCCATCACGGTGGCGGCCAGGAAGCCGACGGAAAGCGTGCCGAAGACCCCCACGCGTTCCATCTTCCCCTGTTCCTCCGCAATCAGCGCGCGCGCATCACGCGGCCTGGTGACATCAACTCCTGTGGACGGAACCTCTTTTAGCACGGCGCTTCCAGCCACATCGTCCCGGATGCGCATCCATATCTCATGGCGCAGCGTCGTCCCGAAATAGGAGAAGAGGTAGTTCAGGTGACCAATGACGGTTACCTGGTCCTCGTACACCGTTGGGAAATACCGATACACGCCGGCGATGGTGAAGGTAGAATTCACCCACAGGCCATCCCCAACCGTCACGCGGGCGTTCACATGATCCCCGATTTGCAGGACGTTATCCTCCAGGAATTTCTGTGAGACGAGGATGCCGTCGGGGAACATGGCCAGCCGATTCATCAGCGCCCCCAACGGTTCGTCGGCGAAGTCCGATCGGAACCATGCCACCGACGGGAAGTCCAGGCGGTCGATTGCCAAAAAGCGCCCGTGGAATCGCTTGCTGCCCAGGTCGATGTCCACGGGGTAGTCCCCCACGCGAGTAGCAGCTAGCACGCCGGGCAGGCGGCGGAAGTCATCCACCGGGGGGATCCATTCAGCGTCGCTTGAATCCTCAGCGCCCTTGATGTAAGGATCGAAGGCGAGATCTGCTCCCACCCGGTAGTATATCCGGTCCACCAGCCATTGATCCAGGCTGGCTGCCATCGACAGCGTGTAGATCCCCAGGGCTAAGGAGATGATCACCAGGATCAGCGGGTTCACATAACTTTGACTCTGTCTACCCAACTGGCGTAGAGCCAGGTGTGGTGTGATCCAGGGGGTCCTGCTGGCCAGCCAGTCCATGAGGTTCATGAGGATTGGGAAGATGCGCATGGTGAGCAGGGCCGCCGTGAGGACAAACAGCGCTGGCACCAGGATCAGCAAGGGATCCCGATACATGTCCTCCGGCTTATCGTGTACAAGCAAGGCCAACGATCCTTTATCGGCAAGCTGGCGATAGGCGTAGACGGTGGGCAGAACCAGCAAGATGTCGATGTAGTATCGGTGCCAGAAGGGCATCTTCAACGGGCGGGCGTACTCTCGCTCCTGTTCGACAACGCTCTGGCGGGCCGCCTGGGCAGCTGGCCACAACCTGGCGATCAATGCTACTCCCAAAGCGGCCAGGATGAGGGAGATATTCCCCCCATGTAGCGAAACCGGCAGTGGTGGGCGATCGGAGGTGAAAGAGAGAAAGCTAACCGTATACCCCATCAGCCGGGCCAACAGCATCCCGAAGCCCACGCCTAGCGGAAGTCCCACGAGGAACAGGAGCAACTCCTCCACCAGCGTCAACTCCAACACCCCCGAGACGCCCATGCCCCGGCTTACCATGATCGCCGTCTCCCGACGTTGCCAGTGAGCGATGATGATCGAGATTAGTATCAAGAAGTACAAGAGGAACCCGAAGGCTGGCACATTGAAGCCCAAAAGCATCGTGGTCAGCGTCGTCTGACGCTGGACAAACTGCTTTAGCGGGTCCAAAGGGGAGACATCCAGCCGTGCATCGGGCAAGTACTTGTTAATGATCGCCAGCCCGCGCTCAAACCCATACGCGTACTCCCGCGCTTTCGAGGGGAGGAGTTTCCGGTCGTCTAAGATGATATGCCAGGACACGAACCTTGATTGGGAGGGGATATGCGGCTGTACGAACGAGATGTAGTCCTGTCTGCGCACCAGAAGCGCATCGCGCAGCGATTGGTCCGGGTTGTTGAACCAGAATGGGTCGGTAGGATCCTTGGCTTGCCACAGCCCTCGTATACGGATGGGGATGGCAGGCGCCCCTATGGTGATAGAGGCCTTGAATTCCTCACCCGGCCGGACGCCCATTTTCTCAGCTAGCCGGTTGTGCATCCATACGTCCAGCACATCGCCGGAATGGCCATCGTCCATCGGATCCCCGGATACGATATCCATCTTATCCTGCACACCCTCAACATAGGCCAGGTTTACCGTCGTAATGAATGCGTTTGTCGTCTTATATACGGAGTCTTTGCTGCGGGGCTGCAACATCATACTGCCGCTTTCCACTTGCAACCCGACGTGCGCCAGCGGTAGCCCCACCTCGGACGAAAGCGTATCAGCCACGTGACGGCCCATCTTCTCCGCGGCTTCCAGGGAAAGCGGGCGCCGCGGGGATGGGAAGAAGTACACTCGTGTGGAGAACGGTGGCCTCCCTGTCATACGGCTGAGATCCGCCAGCTCCTGCCGCAGGATGACCATGTCCACCGCCTGCGAGAAGAAGCTCGCACTGGTGACCAAACCGACGGATAGGACGATGCCCAACAAGGACAAGAGCATCAGCCCGGGCCGATGCCATAACCGCTTCAAACTAAGCCCGGCCAGCCCGGCTAGTATCATCAACAGCCGCAGCGGGGCCCGTTCTCGCGGGCGATTCCTGAGTAACCTAATATTCGAGGGCGCTTTCTCACCACCTGCTACATGCGATATCCTCGCGTGTTGCGTCATGCGATCCCGATTCTCCTCACCAAAGATGAAACCGACTCGCCCTTTGCGCAGCGAACATGCATTGCACAGGCGAGCAGGAGTCATCCAGCTGACCGCCGAACAGTCCCCTCAGTTTGGGAAGCCTCAAGCGCATTACCCGGCCTGGATAAGCTATTAGCAAAGGCACGACGTCACCGTTCGCCGTGCCCCCATCAATTAGAGCGATGAATTTTAAATTGCACTTCGAGGCCAGGTTCCCAGGCTTGGCAAGCTTGACCCCATGCTCTTACTGAGGGGCTAGCCATCTGTCGGCTGTCGACGGCCCAGCACTTGTAGGCTGAACTGCCGAGTGCAACGCTGTTTGATGTCGAAACGGTTTGGTTAGTGAACGACACGAATCTAACACAAGAGCAGCCGTTCGGTCAAGTAAAGGTGACACCCTCATCGTTGGGATGTCATGTGTAGATCGCCCACAAAAAGGGAGATTACGGGAGGCCAACAAGCTGCCGGGCCGTTTGGTTGCAGGACACGTCGTCCACTTCCGGGCCATAAGTGCGTCCCCGCTGACGGGAGCGGGGGTGACGGCAAAGATCACTACGCAGGAGCCGAATTAGGGTCTTGCGGTGCAACTGGGTTACCTCCATCACCTCATCCAGCAGGGCTCCTCGTTCCCG
>JAGHDS010000437.1 GCA_021159845.1 Anaerolineae bacterium | reverse complement strand
GAAGGAAAATAAAGGGAGTTCCTCTGCGTCCTCGGCGTCTCTGCGGTGGAGAAAGGCATGTTAAGCATACATATCGTACTTATGGGTAATCACCGCGCCAGAATCGGTTGACCCGGCTATAGGGGTGTGGTAAGATCAAGCCAGCAGTGCTCCAAAAGAGGGGCGATCACGTAGGCCTACCGAGGAGGTTTTCATGCGCCATCCCAGACTGTGGCTTGTAGCTCTACTCACCCTGGCTGTCGCGATGTCCGGAGGGATCGCGGGGTGTACGCGCAAGCGTCCTCGTCCCACGCCGATGCCGACGATGACCGCCGTGAGCGCGCCGACGGAGACGCCCGCTCCACCCTCTACACCTCCAATGACCCGGGCGGCTACCGAGAGTGGGGCGGAACAGCCAGCGGCCATAGTAACACCTGGGCCCGCCTCCACACCTGTCCCAACGGCCTCACAGCAAGAGGAGATGGCGAACTACACGGTTGGACAAGGGGAGACGTTGTTCTCCATTGCCCAGAAGCTGGGATTGGACGTGGACGAGCTGAAACGCTTGAATAACCTGCCCAGCGATAATGTGACGCCCGGACAGGTGATCAAGGTTCCGGCAAGCGCGCTGAAATATGCACCGACGAGCACGCCCGCGCCCGGCCGATCGGTGATCCATGTTGTGCGACGTGGTGAGTATCTTAAACTGATCGCAGACAAGTACGGCGTATCTCCAGAGGCAATCATCCGGGCCAATCACCTGCGGAATCCCAACGTCATCTATCCCGGGCAAAAGCTCATCATCCCAGCGCCTAACAGTACCCCCACGGCGCCAGGTGGGGCCACTGCACCTCGCAAGGTCCACATCGTACAGCGCGGCGAGACCCTACAAAGCATCGCTCTGAAGTACGGCGTCACGGTCAGCGAGCTTGCCGCAGCGAATGGAATCACGAACCCCAACGTGATTTATCCAGGGCAAAAGCTGGTCATCCCTTGAGGAGGCTTCCTACAAGTCGCACGTCCGGTAAAGGACAAAACATCGCTTACACCCTGATCCGGGATAGGCGCTGCTCTCCAGCAGCGCCTATGTTATGTCAGCATCATGGCAGCTACCCGTCAAAGAGTGAGGGTCGGGGACATGCATACTTAATCATAGAGCACGCTCCAGCGTCGACGTGGCTATGCACGGGGTACACCACGGCGACGCATCAAGGAGATTAGTCTTCCCATTCAGGAGACTGAGGAGGAGTTTCAGATGGCAAAGTTCATCAGCGCATTGATATTCTCACTCATCGTCGGCGGAGGAACGACTGCCCTGCTGATCGGTGCTACCAGACGGCGCAGCACGCATGGGCCCAACTGGCGTGCAGCGCTGCTGGTGGGATCTCTCGCCTTTTTAGCTGTCTTCGGGGGGCTAGCCCTCATGGACTCCTTCACCCAGGTCCAATATGGGACGGTAGCCGTGGTCACGCAATTTGGCCGGGTGAAGGGAGTGTTCAAGCCAGGGCTAAACTGGAAGATTCCCTTCATCCAGGACACGATTGTATACCGCACCCAGGAGATTGTTTACGAGACCGTGGACCCGGCCGAGCTGGATGTATCTAAGGCAGACTACAAGGACGTAGAGGTCGATACGGCCACCGCGGATGGCCAGCAGATCCGAGCTCGTTATACGGTACGGTTTTTCATCGAGCCAGACCGAGCCACGGACATCGCCCAAAAGCTGGGACCGGAGGACCGAGTGGTGGAGAAGGTCGTGAAGGCGGCCAGCCGCGTGCATGTGCGCAACATCCTTAAACGGTACCAGGCGAGTCAGCTCTACTCGGGAAATGTCGAGGAGGCCCAGGCTGAGATCGAGGAGCGCCTGCGCGGGGAGTTCGAGAAAGCCGGATTGCAATTGACCTTCTTCGGCCTGCGCTCCATCGTTTTTACCGATGCATACAAGGAAGCCGTGGAACAGAAGCAGATTGAGGCCGAGAATATCATCACCAAGGAGAACCTGGCCAAGCAAGCGGAGTTCGAAAAGCAACGCACAATCACCCAAGCTCAGGCGGAGGCAGAGCGGCAGCGGCTAGAGCGCATTGGGATCGCCCAAGGGGAAGCGGAGGCTATCCGGGTGAAAGCGCAGGCTGAAGCCGACGCCATCCGCGTGAAGGCTGAGGCACAGGCCAGGGCAAACCAATTGATCGCGAGCAGCCTCACCCCTGAGGTCATTCAGTGGCAAGCGGTACAGAACTGGAATGGTAACTACCCCCTCGTCCTGGGGACCCAGGGACAGTACATTTTGCCAGGAGATCTGTTCACAAAGTAAGCCCCGCCCGGCGAGGTATACCGATGCGAGCGGCCTGAGGGTACGTCTCAAACAGGTGGTAGATCGCGGGGGCAGGCGCTGAGGGGATCACTCGGACGGCTCGCGAGCAGAGCAACCCGGCTTCTTGGAGAAGTCGGGTTGTCCTGCGTTGGTTACCCGAGCACCCCTTTCAGCACCCGCCCCATGATCCACCACCGACTCGAGGTACCCACATCAGAACATCGGACAAGGCTTTTCAAAAGCCCAACAGAGAACTCATCCACATCTCCCGGGGTCTCACGGCGGATGATGGTGGAAGTGCTAAAACATTGAAAAGCCCTGAACATCGGAACAAAGTGATTGACACCCCCTTCCAACGCGATTACAATATCCCCAACCCAGATAGGGGTGATCCTTCTTCGGAGTGAGGTCCTCAATGACGTTGACGATCGACGAACAGATGGCCATCCTGATGCGAGGCGTTGAATACGGCGACCCACAAATCAAAGAGGTTATGGAACGGGAGCTGCGCGAGCGTTTGATTGAGTCGCAGAAGACGGGACGGCCATTGCGTGTGTACCTGGGAGTGGACCCCACCGCCCCGGATTTGCACCTGGGGCACACCGTTCCCATGCGGAAGCTGCGCCAATTCCAGGAGTTAGGGCACGAATGTGTGTTCCTTATCGGCAATTTCACCAGTCTGATCGGTGATCCCAGCGATAAGGAGAGCTCCCGCCGACAGATGACGCCTGAGGAAGTCGAGGCGAATGCGCGCACGTATACAGAACAGGCATTTCGCATCCTGGACCCAGAGAAGACAATCGTCAAGTATAACGCGGAATGGCTGGCACCGTTGACCTTCGCCGACGTCATTAAGCTGGCATCCCACTTCACCGTGCAGCAGTTCCTCGCGCGTGACAACTTCGCCAAGCGGATGAAGCGCGGCGATCCCATCTGGCTGCACGAGTTCATGTACGGATTGATGCAGGGATACGATGCAGTGGCCCTGCACACAGACGTGCAGATCGGGGGGGTAGATCAGCTGTTTAACCTGCTGGCCGGCCGAAAGCTCCAGGAGGCCTTCGGGCAACGTCCGCAGGTGGCGATCACACTACCGATTCTGGTGGGTACCGATGGCGTGTTACGCATGTCGAAATCGATGGGCAATGCCATCGGGATCAACGAGCCACCCGACGAGATGTACGGCAAGGTCATGAGCATCCCCGACTCAGCGATGCTCAACTACTTCAACTTGCTCACCCGCTACACGCCAGCCCAAATCGCTGAGATTGAGGAAGGGTTGCGCAGCGGACGACTTCACCCGCGTGATGTGAAGATGGAGCTGGCGCGGGAGATCGTCAGCATCTTCTATGGAGACGAGGCAGCTAAGCAGGCTGAGGACCATTTCAAGCAAGTGTTTCAACGTCGGGAGCTGCCCTCCGATATGCCGGAGTATGCGCTTGACCAGCCGACCAGGATCCTGGATATCTTGACGGCCGCTGGCCTGGTGACATCACGGAGCGAGGGACGGCGGCTGATCCGCCAGGGCGGTGTGCGGCTGGACGGTCAGGTGATCCAAGACATCGACGTCGTCGTGACCCCGGATGGTGAACGGGTACTCCAGGTTGGACGTCGTCGCTTCGTGCGCCTCGTGGGTAAGTGAAAAGGGGGTGCAAGGGTTATGGAAGCGGAGGTGGAAGAACGGCGGCCGCGCTGGCCGTGGGCGGTGGGAGGAATTCTGGTCGTTGCTTTGTTGATCAGCCTGTGCGGAGTTACCGTGCTCGCCGTCGCGGTGACACAGCGAGGCGCTGTGCAACGACCAGCCATCGCCTTGATCCGCGTGGATGGCGTGATTACGAGTGGATCGGCCCCCAGCCCCGGGGCACGGGGAGCCTACAGTGAACGCATCATCCAGCAGCTCAAGCAAGCCGACCGCGACAGGAGTGTCAAGGCGATCATCTTGCGGATCAACAGCCCTGGTGGAAGCGTGGTCGCATCGGATGATATCTATCGCGCACTGCGCAAGGTGCGGAAGCCAGTCGTAGCCTCCATGGACGAGGTGGCAGCATCCGGCGGCTATTACATCGCGTGTGGCACGGACTATATCATCGCGAACCCCAACACCTTTACCGGGAGCATCGGAGTCGTCGCCGAGATCCCAAATGCTGCTGACCTCTTCGCCAAGCTGGGGATAGAGGCCGTCATCCTGCGTAGCGGACCACACAAGGCCGAGGGGAACATCTTCGAGAAGCTGAGCCCGGAGGCCAAGCAGATCCTACAACGGCTCATCAATGAGGCTTTTGATACCTTCGTGAAGGTGGTTGCTGAAGGGCGCCATATGGATGAGGATCAGGTACGTGCACTGGCGGATGGTCGGGTGTATAGCGGCCGTCAAGCATTAGATTTGGGTTTGATCGATGCACTGGGAGATTTGGACACGGCTATCGAAAAGGCAAAGATGCTGGGTGGCATTCATGGCGAGCCGCGGATCGTCGAATATTGGCGCCCGCCCAGCATTTGGGACGTGCTATTGCATGCGCTCAGCTCGCCCCCCAGTATCAGCAATCCGTGGAAACAGGTCTTTGGGGTCCCCAACGGTCCTGTCTTGGAATATCGGTATGTCGTCCCATGACACGAGTCGCACACTAAACGTTAGAGTCCCGGCTCCTCTGAGAAGCCGGGACTCTGGTTTTCACCGCAGAACTCTCCGTTGGCCATACTGGCGCCGGTAATATTCTTGGAACTCCCCGTTTCTAATCTTGCGCCACCACCACTCGTTCTCCACATACCAACGCACAGTCTTGCGAATGGCCTCCTCATGCGTATGGCGCGGCTGCCAGCCTAACGCTTTTAGTTTGCTCACATCCAGGGAGTAACGCCGGTCGTGTCCGGGCCGATCCTCCACGTGCTGGATGAGGCTGCGCGGCTTCCCCAGCTCGTCCAGGAGAATCTCTACCATTTTGATGTTCTCCATCTCCTGTCCCGTACCCACGTTGTATATCTCGCCGATGCGCCCGCGCTGCAACACGAGGTCGATCGCCTCGCAATGGTCCAGGACGTATTGGTAGTCCCGCATCTGTCGGCCGTCGCCATATACCGGCAGGGGTAGATCGTCGATCGCGTTCGTCGTGAACAGAGGGACGACCTTCTCCGGGTATTGGTACGGGCCGATATTGTTTGCCCCGCGAGTGATTGTGATGGGCAGGCCGTAGGTCGTGTGGTAGGCCAGAACCATGAGATCGGCGCTGGCCTTACTGGCGGCGTAGGGACTGCGAGGCGCGACCGGGTCCGTCTCCGTCGACGAGCGGCCGGGCGGGACGTCCCCGTATACCTCATCAGTGCTGATCTGGTGGTAGCGTTCCAGATGGAACTGCCGCGCCGCTTCCAGCAGCACATACGTCCCATACACATCCGTTTGGATGAACGCGTCCGGGTCCACGATCGACCGGTCGACATGCGTCTCCGCGGCAAAATTGACAATGGTGTCGATCTCGTGCTCCTGGATGGCGCGGGCTACAGCTTCTTTGTCGCAGATGTCGCCGCGCACGAAGCGATACCGGGGATCATCTTGGACATCCAGCAGGTTATCCAGGTTCCCCGCATAAGTGAGCTTGTCGAACACAACAACCCGGATGTCATCATATCGGTCGAGCAGGTAGCGCACAAAGTTGGAGCCGATGAACCCGGCCCCACCCGTGATCAGGTAATTGCGCATGGACTCATCCTCCTGAGGGATCGTCGGATCGTCGGCGGCGCGGTGCATACCATCGACGCTCAGAGCCGCTTTGCCGCAGCAGGGCGTATCCGGCGGTCCAGTGGCCGTGCAATCGTCTTCGCAGTATCTCCCGCCGATCCCGTCGGCGGGAGATCGGCGCTGGGAACGTGAAATCCAGTGTCAAAGTCGGCGGCTGATGGTTGCCAGAGATCGTG
>JAGHDS010000394.1 GCA_021159845.1 Anaerolineae bacterium | reverse complement strand
CGTCTACCTGCCCGCGACCTTGCCTGCTGTGCTTACCGCGCTGCGTGTCTCCGTGGGGACGGCTGTGGCGGTGCTTTTTTTCGCGGAGTCTTTTGCCACGACGTCCGGGTTGGGGTATTACATCGTGGTAGAATCATGGGGAAGGCTGGCGTATCCGGAGATGTATGCCGGTGTGGTGGCGATGAGCGTGTTGGGCTTGATGCTGTACTTCGCCATCGATTGGCTGGAGAAGCATTTGTGCTCCTGGCTGTTTGTTGAGCATTGATCCTGTGGTTTCCGGGAATTGAGGGGAACATGTCTCGTGGGGAAGGACGGGATTCTCGCAGGGAGCCTTTGGAGGCTCGCTTGCAGGGGCGGTTGAAGGGTGTGGTCGGAGCCGTGGCGCCTGCCACGGCTGACCGTCCTTATCATGTCGTCGTCGCCGTAGGTAGCGAGCGTCAGTTGAGACCCTTGATGAGCTTCGGTTGCGCGGTGGCGCTTGCCCGGCGGGGGCGCGTTACCCTGGTGACCGTCACGCCCGATGGCGAGCACCCGGCTTGGTTGCAGATCCCTTCGTTTTGCCAGGGTGTCCCAGTCGATGTCGTAGTGGTGCGACAGATGCAGGCACCTGGCAGGGATATTGTGCATATGGTGAACCAGGAGTTGCCTGATCTGTTGGTGATCGGGTGGCGCGGCCGGCCCACGCGAGGCCGGCATCTGCTGGGACGCACGTTGGATCCCGTGCTGCAGGATGTGCTGTGTGATGTGGCTGTCGCGCGGGCGGACGTGGCGGAAGGATATCGGAGCATCTTAGTGCCGACGGCGGGTGGTCCCAATGCCGCGCGAGCGATTGAGGTCGCATTGTCCCTGGGGGCGGATGTTCAAGTGACGGCGCTTTATGTGGCACGCCGCTCGCTGGGGCAGCCTGAGGTGGCATTAGGACGGGAACGGTTGCGAGAGGCTTTATCGCCTTGGGCGGGGGATGTTCGCTTGCGGTCTCGCGTGGTTCAGGCTTATAGCGTTGTGAGGGGTATTCTAGGCGAGGCGAACAGCGGTCGCTATGATCTGTTGCTTATCGGGGCCACTAATGAGGGCACCCTGGACCGGGTCTTGTTCGGGAATGTCCCCTTGACCGTTGCCGTCGAATCCCCCATCCCGGCCGTCGTCATTAAACATCAGGCTGTGTCCGTTCACCATTACTTGCGTCACGCTTGGTGGCGTGTGCTCAGGGTGTTTCCCACGATTAGCACGGCCGAACAGGCCGATGCTTATCGGCGTATTCATCGAGGCGCGCGGCCCGACGTGGACTTCTTCGTGATGATTGGCCTCTCGGCGGCGCTTGCCGCGGTTGGGTTGCTCATGAATAGCCCCGCTGTCATTATCGGCGCGATGTTAGTCGCTCCGCTGATGTCCGCCATCCTGGCTTTAGGCCTGGGCGTGACTATGGGGAACCTACGCATGATCCGCATGGCCGCGGAAGCCACGCTGAAAGGGATGGTGTTGGCAATCCTGGTGGGGGTGCTGATCGGGTTGGTCGTCCCAGGGGCGTCACGGACGGGAGAGATGCTGGCGCGGGCGAGCCCTTCGGTGTTGGACCTGATCGTGGCCTTGATCTCCGGCATGGCGGGGGCCTACGCGGTTTGTCGTAGTGATGTCTCGGCGGCGCTGGTGGGGGTGGCGATCTCCGCTGCTGTGGTGCCTCCGCTGGCGACGGTTGGTTTGGCTATGTCCATGCTGGACGTGACGATGGCGAGTGGTGCTCTTTTGTTGTTTCTTACCAACCTGGTCGCGATCAGCGCCGGCGGCGGTCTGATGTTTCTGGTGTTCGGTTTTCAGCCAGAGCCTGGGGAGGCTCAGCGTTCTTACGTCTTCCGCAGTGGCCTGGCGGGGATTGTCATCTTACTGGCGGCGGTTGCCGTGCCGCTTGCCTGGCTGACTTTGCGGTCTGCTCAGGAGGCGGCGCTCCGGCGGGCCGTCATGGAGGCGTTGCAGGTCGAGGCCGCCCGGGACAGCGTGGAGGTTGTTGAATGGCATATGCGGAAGGGGCCAGATGATACGTTGCAGCTCTGGGCTGTCATCCGATCGGATCACGAGATCGGAAGCGATGAGCTGCTCGTCTTGCAGCAGCGCCTGGGTGCGCGCTTGAAGCACCCCGTTCGGCTTCACCTTGGTGTCATTCCCGTGCATTACTTGGAGGTGGTCGTACCGACTTCGACGCCTGCAGTGAGACCATTGCCTTGATCCCCGCCGGGCTTGTTACCGGATTTCAGGGCCTGCCGTCCAGTCGTAGCCGATCTCTGGGTCGTCGTGGGGGATACGTCCCTCGTCGCTGGGATCATATGTGTGGGAAGTTACGTAAAGCAGGTGGGCCTCCGCGCTGAGCACCCGGCAGCCATGAGCTACGCCCGGGGGTATCTTGAGCACGATGGGGGGATAGTTATCGCCCATGAGCAGCTCCTGGATCTGGCGGTAGGTGGGGCTGTCCGGGCGTGTATCGTAAAGTGCTACTTTCAGGTTGCCGATGGGGACGTACCACCAATCCGTCTGCCTTTGGTGTACGTGCCAGGCTTTGACGACCCCGTGGTACATATGGCTGTGGCTGAGTTGACCGAAGGCACCCTCTCCGAAGAATGCGTCTGTCACCCGGATCAGTTCTCGGAAGAATCCCCTCTCGTCTGGATGAGTGACCAGCTCTTTGATCTCTACGCCGTACAGCTGTACAGACATGGTTCCTGCTCCGCATTAACTGGAAGATCGTGCGAATGCGGGCGGCATGATACCACATGGCGATGGAGAGCGCAATCGGATCAAGCTGTGTGATTGAGAGGGTGGATTTTAGGTAAAGAGGGAACGTGCGCGTTTCCGATGATGTGGATTTGACACTTGGTGGGATTCGTGGTAATATCGCCGCCGTCGCCGAGAGAGGCGCTAGGGTTGGGCTGGTAAACGGATGGTGGCTAGGTAAGGTGCCCAGCTTGACAAGATTGAAGAAGAGTGGTAACATGTAGCTCGCCCCTGAAATGGGCGGGTCAAGGGGAGGCTGTCTCCGGAGAGTTTTGGGACTTGACGAGAGAGGCCTTCCGTGTTAAAATAAGGCAGAGTTACCAAGTGAGGAGGGGCAAAGCGGAAGAACACTCATAAAGGGTTTTCAGGTTAACAAAGGGTGTTCTTTCGCCGACGCAGGTCGGCGATTTTGTTCCTCTGGGAGTTTGACAAATCGAGAGGGGTGTGGTAGAGTAGCGCCCCCGTGAGAGGACCTTAACAACTGAAGAGTGGCAGGAAGGAATCGCGTTTGGGCTTGGAAAAGTGAAAGAACTTTCTGGATGGAGAGTTTGATCCTGGCTCAGGATGAACGCTGGCGGCGTGCCTAACACATGCAAGTCGTACGAACCCGATTCTTCGGATGAGGGTTAGTGGCGTCCGGGTGAGTAACACGTGGGTGACCTGCCCCGAAGTGGGGGATAACCACTGGAAACGGTGGCTAATACCGCCTGTGATCGGCCATTCGTTTGGTCGATTAAAGCCGAAAGGCGCTTCGGGAGGGGCCCGCGGCCGATTAGCTAGTTGGTAGGGTAATGGCCTACCAAGGCGATGATCGGTAGCTGGTCTGAGAGGACGATCAGCCACACTGGCACTGACACACGGGCCAGACTCCTACGGG
>JAGHDS010000404.1 GCA_021159845.1 Anaerolineae bacterium | reverse complement strand
TTTCGGCGCTGCGGGCATCAACTGGCTCTTACTCCTGGCGACGTTGTTGATCTCCGCAGCGTCCTTTGCCGCCCTGGGGGCGTTCGTCTCCGTGGCTGTCAAGGAGATATTCGAGGCACAGACACTGGCCAACTTCATTCGCTTCCCTATGATGTTCTTGGGAGGTGTCTTCGTGCCCGTGGCTTCCCTGCCTTTCTGGTTGCAGGTGATTGCCCGTCTCTTACCACTCACATACTCGGTAGAGGCCTTCCGATCCGCACTGGCGGGCGCGTCCTTTTCCTCTGGGGCATTGGACTTGCTCGTCTTGACCGCTTTTACTGTCGTGCTGTTCGCCCTCTCCGTATACATCCTGGCACGGCGATTGAGCTAGTGCGAAAAGGATGGCGGATCGCGCTCGCAGCGCTCGTGGTGCCGAGCGGGGGCCGGAAGCTGCTATAGGCGAAGACGCTCAGCTTCCTCGAGAAATCGAGTGCCTTTCACCCCGGGAATGAGCCCCTCCGGGCTGGTACATTACAGCTTTAAGATAGTGCGGCATGAAGAGCCATCGTCAGAGAGCAAGCCCGGCAGTAGATCGGGAAGAGTCTCCTCAAGCCATCCGAGTGATCCCCCTCAGCACCTGTGCCCGTATCTTACCACCAATTTGGAATCCACCTACCCGCTTGGGGTTCCTGGATAAATATGATATAATGGACGCGGCGAGAACATTTGAGCTAGGGGGTTTCGTCCGCTGTGAGTTTGAAGGTGAGGGTAGCATAATGGCTCGTCGGCAATTCAGCGCGGCTAAACGACGTGGGAGAGTGCGCAAGGCGCGTAAGGAGAGCTGGTGGGCGGTCCTGGCTCGCCTGTTACTGCGCGGGGAGATTTGGGGCATTATCCTCTCGCTCATCAGCATCCTGACCCTCTTGAGCCTGCCCAGCGCTGCACACGGCATCCTCACGCGGTGGTGGATCGATCATCTGCGCATGGTGTTCGGGGTGGGAGTCTACCTGGCCCCGGTGATCTTTGGCATCATTGGCTTCTGGCTAGTAGTAGGCGCCCTTGGGGCCGAGAGGGAGCAAGACTGGGCGCGCCTTGCCGAAATGGTGATTGCTTTCCTTGCCTTCCTGATCCTGGCCCATATCTTCGCGGGGAAGCCGGAACTTCGGGCTGCAGCCGGGGGCAAGGGCGGAGGGCTGGTGGGCGAGGTTATCGGCCAGTTCATGATCGGGAAGATCGGTGTTACAGGGACCGTGGCGCTGGCCATTGTGGTCGGCGCGTTGGCTCTGGTTCTGGCGTCCCGATACGCACTGCTTGAGATTGCTGAGAGAATCGCCGTTGGAGCACACACCCTCTGGCGGACATGGCAGGACCGCCGCGCTGGCATAGGCTCACCGGCACCATTGCCCTCCGGGGAGATCCCCTGGCGCGCTCGATTGTGGAGATGGGCGAGGTCTCACGCTCCTATTCTCTTCCGGGAGCCCCTGTCTCCTGTTGAGGCCTCAACCGCGCCACTCTCATCGGCAGGGGGGGAACCCGCGATTGCACGGCCGGCCGGGGTAGCAGGAGCGTCTCAACCGGGCGCATCCCTGTCGGCCCGGATCATCGGCGATACCCGAAAGTGGCGATTGCCCTCCATGACGAGGTCTTCGATGAAGCGGACGAGGTGGATATCAGCCGTGAGGAGATACGCGAGCGCGCTCGTATCATCGAGCAGACGTTGGCAAGCTTTGGCGTGCCGGTCCGGGTGGTAGAAGCAAACCAGGGACCCGCGGTGACTCAGTTTGGCGTCCAACCCGGCTATATCGAGCGTAAGACCAAGGATGGCCAGATCAAGCAGGTCAAGGTCAAAGTGAGCCGCATTCAGTCCCTGGCTAATGACTTGGCACTGGCGCTGTCCGCCTCTCCGATCCGGATTGAGGCTCCCGTCCCTGGCCGTCCAATCGTGGGCATCGAGGTGCCAAATGTGCGGACCTCTCTTGTCTCCCTGCGTGGCCTCCTGGAGTCGGAAGAGTTCCGGTCCATGTCGGTGCCGCTCCGTCTGGCACTCGGCCGTGACGTCTCCGGACAGCCGGTCGTGGCCGACCTCGCTGCCATGCCCCACCTCCTCATCGCGGGCGCCACCGGGTCCGGGAAATCCGTGTGCATCAATTCCATCATCGCCACGATGTTGTGCACGCACACAGCGGAGACATTGCGGTTCGTCATGATCGATCCTAAGATGGTGGAGCTAACCGGATACAATGGCATTCCTCATCTCGTCGCCCCGGTGGTAACCGAGATCGAGCGCGTCATCGCCACGCTCCAGTGGGCGACCCGGGAGATGGAGCGCCGATATAAGCTCTTCGCCAAGATGGGAGCCCGCAACATCGAGGCTTATAACCAGACGCTACGCGTTCACGGCGAGCCGATCTTGCCCTACATCCTCATCATCGTTGACGAATTAGCGGACCTGATGATGGCGGCCCCGGAAGATGTGGAACAGGCGATATGTCGTCTGGCACAGATGGCAAGGGCGACCGGCATCCATCTGATCATCGCCACGCAGCGTCCGAGCGTAGATGTGGTTACCGGGCTGATTAAGGCTAATTTCCCGGCCCGCATCGCCTTTGCTGTCGCCTCCCAGGTGGATTCCCGCGTGATCCTCGATACGCCGGGGGCAGAGCGACTACTGGGACGCGGCGATATGCTCTTTATGCGGCCCGATTCCTCCAAGTTGGAACGGGTGCAGGGCGCTTATGTATCCGATCGAGAGTTGGAACGGCTGGTCCGCTATTGGAGGGAGCTGAACGATTCGGAAGGGGCGGGTCAGCCAGGCGCGGCCGGGGTTCGCGGACTGGCCACAGCACCCTCCATCGATCCCGGCCAGGTAACGCAGCAGCCGCTTTGGGAGGAGATGATTGAGAGTGAGCGCCGAGCCGCTCAACGCGATGCACTCTATGATCAGGCTGTGGAAGTCGTAGCCGAGGTGGGACGAGCCTCCGTATCGCTCCTCCAGAGGCGACTGCGCATCGGCTACTCGCGAGCAGCGCGGCTGATCGACATGCTAGAGGAGGAGGGGATTATCGGCCCCGATGAGGGCGGGCCGCGCGGGCGAAAGGTGTTCCTCAACAAGATCGAGGAGAAGAGGCAGCAAGCGACATCTCCCGAAGGCACCGAAGACGGTGAGCCAGACACGACGCCTCCTCGCGTCTGGTTCTAACCCCCCCTATCTCGCGACAGCAGACCCTTGATAGCCTTCCTCCTCCCAGTTCCGAGCGCATGTCACCATCTCACCCGACAGGATGTCGCGTCCCCCTCTGCTGATTGATATACGAGCAGTGCAGCCCGTACATGTATCTAGCCACCTCGCGGCCGGACGTGCTCCACGTGTCATCCTTCCCCATTTCGATAGTGAGCGAGCACGGGCGTTCGTACGTTTGTCACCCGTATGAACATAGCGTACAATGCCCCATGCTATGGCTTGAGATCTTGCCACCGTCATGGAAATGCTGATCGCATTTGTGTGAGAGGATATTCAATGCCACAGGATGCAAAACAACCAGGCAGTAATCACAAGACGCATCGAGTTGTCTTTCAGCCGGCCGGGCGCCAGGGCTGGGTCCCGGATGGGATTACGATCCTGGAGGCTGCCCGTCTGCTCGGCGTCGAAATCGAGTCGATCTGCGGCGGACGGCAGACATGCGGCAAGTGCCGCATCATCATCGAGGAGGGGACTTTTCCGAAGCTGGGCATTCGCTCCAGCCGAGAGCATGTCACCCCGGTCACGGACCGGGAGAGACGTTACGCTGAGCGCTTTGGGCTGGATCTGGAACATGGTCATCGCCTCTCCTGCGCGGCCAGGGTCCAGGGGGACCTGCTGATCACCGTACCGGAGGAGAGCCAGGCGCGCAAGCAGGTGATCCGCAAGGCCGCGCGAGAGATGAGCATCAAGGTAGATCCGGCAGTCCGGCTATGCTACATCGAGTTGGAACGTCCCACCCTGGAACACCCACGTGGGGAATGGGAGCGAGCGCAGGAGGAGCTGGCTACCCGGTTCGGATTGGATAACCTGACCATCGATATCACTGCGCTTCGGGACTTACAAGCCGCTCTGCGCAAGGGGCAGCGTGGGATCACATGCACGATCTGGCAGGAACGGGAGGTCATCCGCGTGCAGCCGGGGTATCACGAGGAGGCTTATGGGCTAGCCGTGGATGTGGGCACCACGACGGTGGCTGCCTACCTGTGTGACCTGCTCTCCGGCGAGGTGATCGCGTCCGAAGCCATCATGAACCCCCAGGTCACATATGGCGAGGATCTGATGTCCCGCGTTTCCTTTGCCATGAGCGAGGTGGAGGGGCTGGATCGGATGCATAGGGCTATCATTGAGGGGCTCAATGATGTGGCTGATCGTGCCGCCCGTTCAGCAGGTATCACGCGACAAGAGATCACGGATCTCGTGTTAGTGGGCAATACGGTCATGCATCATGTCTTGCTAGGCATCGACCCACGCGAGTTAGGAGGCATGCCATTTCCGGCCGCGGTTCACGGCCCCCTCGATTACAAAGCTCGCGACCTGGGATTATCCCTGGCCCCGGGAGCTATGGTGCATGTCTTGCCGATCGAGGCGGGGTACGTAGGGGCCGACAACGTAGGCGTCATCCTGGCCGAAGAGCCTCACAAGGTCCCCCCGGACGAGATCGTCTTGATCATCGATGTGGGCACAAATGGCGAGCTACTGCTGGGGAATTCCGAACACCTGCTTTGTTGCTCCAGCCCTACCGGCCCCGCCTTTGAGGGCGCCCAGATCGTTCACGGTATGCGGGCTACGCCTGGCGCCATCGAGCGAGTGCGTGTGGACCCGGAGACGTTAGAGGTGCGGTTCCGCGTCATCGGAGAGTCGCGGTGGAGCGACGAGTGGACGGAGGAAAACCCGCCGGCCGAGAAGGCGCGCGGCATCTGTGGCTCGGGGATCATCGAGGCCGTCGCCGAACTGTTCAAGGCAGGTGTGATTGACCGAACAGGCCGGTTCGTTCGGGATTGTCCTTCCCCCCGCTACCGCCGTGAGGGGAATCTGGCGTCCTTCGTGTTGGCCTGGCCCCACGAGACCAGCACGGGGCAGGAGATCGCCTTGCACACCGACGACGTGCGGGCGATCCAACTCGCTAAGGCCGCGCTGTATTCCAGCGCCCGTATCCTCATGCGGCGACGCGGCGTGGACCACGTGGATCGGGTGATCCTGGCCGGCGCTTTCGGCAGTTATATCGATCCCGAGCACGCGATGACTATCGGCATGTTGCCCGACTGCGATCTGGAACATGTGTACGCCGTGGGCAACGCGGCTGGCGATGGCGCTCGCATCGCCCTGCTCAACAGGGATAAGCGCCTGGAGGCGGCAAGAGTCGCCCGTCAGGTGGAGTTCGTCGAGACGGCAGCCGAGCCCGACTTTCAGGATCAGTTTGTGTCAGCCATTTACCTGCCGCACATGTTCGATGAGTTCCCACATCTGGAACACATCTTGAGCAAGATACCCAATCTGAAGGCCAGGTGATATGTAATGCAGGTCATCTTGACCCACGAGCACGCGGATTGCGACGCGATCGCTTCGCTGGTGGCAGCGCGTAAACTGTACCCGGAAGCGGTGCCTGTCCTGCCGCGCAAGTTGAATCGCAACATACGCGAGTTCGTCACGCTATATCGAGATGTCCTTCCTCTGCGACAGGTTGACGAAATCCCGCGCGGCAGGATCGATCGCGTGATCCTCGTGGACACTCAGACGTTCCAGCCCCTGCGTGGGATGAGAGGGTGTGTCTCCGGGCAGATCATTGACCACCACCCACAACAGGGGACACTTCCCGCTGAGTGGTCGTTCTGGGGGGAGGAAGTGGGAGCTACCACGACGTTGCTGGTGGAGCAGATCGCGGAGCGGCATATACGGGTCACCCCTTTAGAGGCCACACTATTCCTCCTGGGTATCTACGAGGACACGGGGACGCTCACCTACAGCACGACCACGTCGCGAGACGCTCGCAGCGCCGCCTGGCTGCTGGAGCACGGTGCGAATCTGGATGTGGTCAACCGGTTCCTGCGCCACGCGCTCACGCCGGAGCAACAAGCGCTCTACCAACGACTAGCGGCCAACAGCCATCCCTATGAGTTCGCGGGGCGCGCCGTCATCATAGCGGTCGCGCGCGCCGATGAATACGTGGAGGAAGTATCCACGCTGGCCCACAGGCTGGGCGACCTCTACGAGCCGGAGGGACTTTTCCTGCTGGTCCAGCAGGATGATAGCATTCAGCTTGTGGCCCGCAGCTCATCCGATGCCATCGACGCGGGCGCGATCGCCCGGAAGCTGGGGGGAGGCGGACACAGCAGGGCGGCGGCTGCCCTCATTCACGGCATGACGCTAGACGAAGCGGAACGACGGCTGGTCGAGCTATTGGAGAGACTCGTTCGCCCCGCGGTGACGGTAGCTCAGATCATGTCGCATGGGGAACCGCAGACCGTCTCGCCGGACATGACGGTGGCGGAGGCGGCGGAGCGTATGCAACGCTACGGGTTCGAGGGATTCCCCGTCGTGGCCAACGGTCAAATCGTGGGGATGCTCACCCGGCGACAGGTTGACCGGGCGCTGCATCATGGGCTGCAGAACTTGCCCGTCAGCCAGGTCATGCACGCAGGGACGGTCGTGGTTCACCCGGAAGATCCTGTGCAGCGCCTGCAGGCGCTCATGGCCGAGCATGGCTGGGGGCAAGTCCCGGTGGTCTCGTCGGAGGACGGCCGGCTGTTGGGCATTGTGACCCGAACGGACTTGATCAAGACATGGTCCCGCCCTCCCGATCGAGTGGAGACCCTGGCGGATCGGATGGAGGAGGCCCTTCCGCAGGAGCTTCACACGCTGCTTCGAGAGGTTGGGCACGTCGCCTACGAGCTGGGGTACCCGCTATACGCGGTGGGAGGGTTCGTACGCGATCTACTGCTCGGCATCCCAAACGTCGATCTGGACCTGGTCGTGGAGGG